>JANQIS010000199.1 GCA_028282045.1 Gammaproteobacteria bacterium | reverse complement strand
TTGTCCTGGACCATGGTAAGTGATTTGGCCACCACGATCTGTTTGTACAATAGGCAGTGTGTTTTTTGTTGGAAGGTGCATTGGGTTGCTATGCCGGCCTAAAGTGTAAACAGGTGGGTGCTCACAAACCCAGATCGCATCGGGTCGCTGTATATCACACTGCGCGGTAAATTCCTGCATGGCTTGATAGGTGTCGGTGTAATTACACAGTCCGAGATAACGAACATTCATCATTAATTAAATTGCCATTTTAACCTTGGGGTTTGACGTGATGGTTTCGTATAGTGCGTTTAGCTCTTCCAGGCTATGTGCGGTGAAAGTGGCTGTGATGGAGATGAATTTGCCATTACTACTGGCACGCACATTGATTTCAGCGGACTCAGGAGCTTTAAGGTGTTTTTCCAAAGCATCGCGCACAAAATTCTCCAAGCCAGCATCATGCTCACCCATCACCTTGATGGGAAACGTGCAGGGAAATTCAAAATGGGTTTCTTTTTCCTGGGCCATAATCAATGTTACTTGTTATATACTGAGGTTGATTATACGTGAGCAAAGAACTAATTGAAAACACGATGCCACCAGCTACCCTTGTCAACAGCTTCCAAGGCGATTAACGGCACAGTTTTAATCGGCTTGTGATCCACACTGACAGTGATGACACCGACACGTTGGCTGGCTTTGATGGGCGCGTGTAGGTTTTTCATTACCTGAGCTTGTGCCTGTAGCTGATCATAATGGCCTATTGGTGTTGTTACAATGACTGGGCTGCCCGGACCCACTTTTAGTGTGGATTGTTTGCCGTTGGCAATTGTTACTGACTGAATTATTTGATGGGCTTGATAGAGGGTGTGGTTTTTGAAAAAACGCAATCCAAAGGTTAGGAGTTTTTGTGCTGCATCAGCACGTACCTGTGGAGACTTGGTACCCATGACCACAGCAATCATACGTGCCTTACCGTCATGCTGTGAGGCCACCAGGCAGTATTGTGCTGCTTTAGTATAACCAGTCTTCAATCCATCAACATTCGGGTTGCGGCGCATCAGGATATTGCGGCTATGTTGGGTGATGCCATTCCAGGTAAAGCTGGTTTGTGAATACCAGCGGTACTCTTTTGGAAAATGGGCAATCAAAGTGCGTGCCAATATAGCCATATCATGCGCTGAGGTATATTGGTTTTTTGCCGGTAGACCGTTGGCGTTTTCAAAGTGACTATGTGTCATACCTAATTGTAGCGCTGTGTGGTTCATCAGATGGGCAAAAGCGGCTTCATTGCCGGCAACATGTTCAGCCAGTGCAACAGCAGCATCGTTACCTGATTCAATAATCATGCCTTTGAGCAGGTTCTCTACTGAGACTTTCTCGCCAACTTTTAGGAACATGCGCGAGCCCCCCGTTTTAGCTGCCTTGGTGCTAATAGTGACGACATCATCAAGGTGAATACGGTTTTGTTCAATAGCCTGCAATACTACATAAGCAGTCATCAGTTTAGTTAAGCTTGCCGGAGGTAGTTCTTCATTAGCATCGTGGCTTGCCAGCATTTGACCGGAGTTGTAAGACAAAAGAACCCATGAGTCCGCAGGGACTTGGATGCTTGGGATTACTGGTGGTAATTGGGGCCGTTGTAGTGTGTGTTGTCGTGTGGGAATCGTAGGCGTTGCGTCTGCTTTAACGTGTGTTAGCTCGGCTTGACTGCAAATAGGGATGAATAAACTGAGCAAACAAATGAAGGGGATGCGAGGCATGACAAAACAACATAAAGTAAGCAATGCGTTTTATTGTAACGGTAAGGCTAGCTGATCACCAAGGGCGTACTTAGTCAATTGTAAGTAACCCCGTTAATACTCTTTGCCTTTTAAACTCATGCTTGGTTGCAAAAAGATTTCCATCACCCTCATGTTTATACATACTGCGATGGAATTCAAAAAACTTTTAGTCGTTAAGATGCTGCTTCATCGATATCATCAACGTTCCAGAGTTTCTCAATTTCGTAGTATTTGCGAATTTCCGGAGTCATAACGTGTACGACAGCATCACCCAGGTCAATTAAAACCCATTCGCTCACATCAGTGCCTTCTACACCATTGATTTCGATATGGTGCGATTTGGCAACGTCAATCATATGGCGTGCGATACTACGTACATGTTGTTTTGATGTTCCGCTGGCAACAATCATATAATCGGTGATGGTGGTCAGATGGTCAACATCAATGATAGCCACATCTTGGGCCTTTAAATCATGTAATGCTTCGGTGATGATATCAGTAATGGACAAGGTTGTTGTTAAATCCATATGGCTATTAATTAAATTCGTTATCGTCAGTTTAATCAGCAATTGGTCACGCTGCAAGTTTTGGTGAGCATAACGTAGCAGTAAGCTTGTGTAAAGTTAACCAGATCGACCCAGGCTCGATACCTTTAATGATCCGATCTATTTGGGTAAGCTGTTGTAAGGCACGGTGACAGTCCGCTAGTGTCAGGCGCCGCAGTGCTTGCTGAAAAGGCGGTTGGCGTTTTGGCCAGATGCCTAAACTTTTACAAGCGCTGGCAAACGGGTGCCTGGCCAGATGCAGTGCAATTATCAGGCGCAGCTCTTTGGCTAGTGACCAAACCAGAATAGTCGGTTCAACTTGTTCTTGCTGTAGTGCTTCAAGGATACGTATAGCACGCGCAACATCACCCAAGAGCAGGGCATTTGCCCATTCAAAGACACTAAAGTGAGCAGCATCATACTGCAAAGTGGTTTGTACATCGTCCAAAGTTAACGAGGTTTTACTCTGGGTTGCAGCAAGTTTTTCAAAGGTCTGTTTGGCGGCAAATAAGTTGCCTTCGGTACATTCCGCCAGCCATTGTACAGCTTCTGTTGATAGAGCTAACTGGTAACGTTTGGCAAGTTGCCCTAGCCAGGCGCACAGTTCATGGCGTGCCGGAGGCCATAAAGGAATATGGGCACCAACTTGCTCCACCCGCTTAAACCATTTGGTTCTTTGTTGCTGTGCAGAAAGCCGGCCACTAAAAACAAATAACGTGATATCTGCACTTGGATTGATTAAATAGTTCAGCAACCACTTGGTCAGTGTTTCTGGTGGCATATTCTCACACTTAAGCAATAACGCTTGTTGCTGAGAAAATAGAGACTGATTTTGTGTGGTTTGGTCAAGTTGATCGGTGTCAAACTGCTTTGAGATCGCAACAGTATAGATCTCTTCGATGCCAGTTTTCCTAACTTGTTGCCGACACTGCTCGCAGGCATCTTCCAGCAGAAAAGGATCTTCACTAAAAAACCAATAAATGGGGAGCTTTCCAGCACCAATTTGAGCGATAGCTTGTGTTAAGCTGAGCTTCATGATGCCGGTGAGTGTTTGGTTGTGGGGGTGGTTTTAATGGTGGCGTTGATCGCAGCGATTTGTGATAGCACTTGATTAGCCAGGCTTTGTTGCATCTGGCTGGTAATACTGTTGCTCATGTAACCAGAAGAGAGCGTCTGAGTGGCATTACTGGAGTAGGTGCGTTGTTGTGTGATGGTGTTTGGCTTGATTAAGGTGCGGCCGTTTGCACCAGTTGCACTAATAGTAACGGATGTTGTTACCGTATACTGACCTGCTTCAGAACCACCACGCAAGCTAGTGAGTTCTGTATTGCTTTGTATTTTACTAATGTGCAAAACTAATTTAGCCACTTTACTAGAGGATGTGAGTGCAACATCATTGGCTTTGAGCTGGTTCTCAATTAACTGCACTAAAGGTGAATTCGGTGCTGCCGCATCGATATAAATCGGTTGGATGACATTACTTAATGTGATGCCTTTGCGTAAATGAAAGCCACATCCTGCCAGCAATAACATGCCGATAAAACAAAAGATGGACCATGAGCGAGTAGATAAGAAAGTCATGATGAGGCCACAATGTTAATTAACTTTTTTGGAACCACAATTATTTTACGCACGCTTGTGCCATTTATAAAACGCTGCACATTCTCATTGGCCAGTGCCATCGTCTCGATAGTGGTTTTATCAGCATTGGCAGGCAGTTGTATTTTGCCACGTACCTTTCCATTAACCTGAATGACCATTTCGATCGAGTCTTGCACCAATGCGGCCGGATCATACTGTGGCCAGGGTGCATCATGAATAGTACTGCCTTGGCCTAGTGCTTCCCATAGCGCATGACAGATATGCGGTGTAATAGGATTGAGTGTACGGATTAAAATACTCATGGTCTCAGCACGTAACGCCTCATCTTGTGTATCAGCCAGGGTATTGAATATTTTCATTGCACCGGAGACCACCGTGTTGAGTTGTAAGCGCTCCATATCATCGGTCATTTTCTTTAAGCATTGGTGTACTCTAAAGCGTGCCTGTTTGTCGGTAGCGCATAATTTGCTACTGTCTATGGTCGTGTTACCAGCCAGCACATTACGATGTGTGGCCACATACTGCCATAATTTTTTCAAAAAGCGATAAGCACCTTCAACCCCTTTGTCAGACCACTCTAGTGACTGATCCGGTGGGGCAGCAAAGATGGAAAACAGTCTGACGGTATCAGAGCCAAATTGGGCAATTAATGCTTCAGGATCAACGGTATTGCCTTTGGATTTAGACATCTTAGCACCATCTTTCAACACCATACCTTGGGTTAACAGGCGTAAAAAAGGCTCATTGCCTTGTACCAAACCTAAATCACGCATGAGCTTATAGAACAGACGAGCATAGAGCAGGTGCATACAGGCATGTTCGATACCGCCAACATATTGGTCTACTGGCATCCAGTAATTAACGCGCTCATCAGTCATGGCCTTAGCATCAGGGCAGCAATAGCGCACGTAGTACCATGAAGACTCAACAAAGGTATCAAAAGTGTCGGTTTCACGCTGATAATTCCCAACGTTACGAAAGCCTTTATGTTTGGCTAATGGTGAGCCAATGCCATCGAGAATAACATCGTCAGGTAAAGTGACGGGTAGATCTGACTCAGGGACTGGGTAGTGATTACCATCGGCATCTTCTAACATCGGAATAGGTGTACCCCAGAAGCGTTGGCGTGATACACCCCAGTCGCGCAGGCGATAATTTACTTGAGCACGGCCGCAATGCTGGCCGGTAAGGTACTGGGTGATGGTTTTTTTTGCCGTATCGTTAAATTGACCGGAGTGAATCAAGATACCATTGCCAGTGATGGCCGCTTTATTTAAGTCAGCCTCCGGATCATTTGGCTGGATAACTTGCTCAATGGGCAATTGATATTTTTGGGCAAACTCATAATCACGCTCATCATGGGCCGGCACCGCCATCACAGCACCAGAGCCATAATCCATCAGTACATAATTTGCTGTCCAAATGGGAATTTCTTTACCGTTGAGCGGGTTAATCGCTTTGAGGCCAGTATCCATGCCAAGCTTTTCCATAGTGGCTAACTCAGCTTCCATGGTCGAATGGTGGTGACACTCATCGATAAAGGCTTTTAACTTAGCGTCGTGTTGGCTGGCGGTTTTTACTAGAGGATGTTCAGTTGATAAAGCAAGATAAGTTACACCAAACAAAGTATCTGGACGAGTAGTATAGACAGAAATAACATCATCGTGACCCATCAATTTGAAATCTACCTCAGCGCCTTCAGAACGCCCAATCCAGTTGCGCTGCATGGTAATGACTTGCTCAGGCCAACCGGCTTTTAATTGGTCCAGGTCATTTAATAACGCTTCAGCATAGGCAGTGATTTTGATAAACCATTGTGAGATTTCACGTTGCTCAACTGGAGCCCCGGATCGCCAGCCTTTGCCATCGATGACTTGCTCATTAGCCAGCACTGTTTGATCCACCGGGTCCCAGTTAACCTGAGATTCCTTTTTATATACCAAGCCTTTCTCGTATAACTTAGTAAATAGCCATTGTTCCCAGCGATAGTAATCCGGATCACAAGTGGCCAACTCGCGGGACCAGTCATAGGCATAACCCAGGCGTTGGAACTGGCTGCGCATTTTAGCCGTGTTCTTTTGCGTCCATTCTTTAGGGTGTACGCCGTGTTTAACGGCAGCATTTTCAGCCGGTAAACCAAATGCATCCCAGCCGACCGGTTGCAGTACGTTCTTACCCAGCATACGCTGATAACGGGCAATAACATCGCCGATGGTGTAGTTGCGTACA
>JANQIS010000085.1 GCA_028282045.1 Gammaproteobacteria bacterium | reverse complement strand
CAGAGTGGTGTGATGAAGATTGCCCTGGCACAGTGCAATCCGCATGTCGGCGCAGTGGAAGAGAATGCAGCACATTTTGAGTTATTGATGACTCAGGCATATCAAGCGCAGGCAGATTTGCTGGTCTTTCCTGAGATGGCACTGTGTGGTTATCCGCTGGAAGATTTATTATTTCATGATGCTTTTGACCAGCGTATTCAGGTTGCCTTACAACGTCTGGCCCAGGTGTCAATGTTACCGGTTTTACTGGGTGCGCCACATAGGGTAGATGTGCATTGTTACAATGCAGTGTTTTTACTGTATCGGGGGCAGGTGACTTGTGTGCATCGTAAGCAGGATCTGCCAAATGAGGCCGTCTTTGATGAGGTGCGCTATTTCAGTGCAGGAACCCATGCTACACCAGTCACTATCGGTCAGCAACGGCTAGGAGTTATGATTTGTGAAGATGGCTGGTCTGCGAGTGTCGCCCAGCAATTGCAGGCCGCTGGAGCGCAGTTGCTCATTCAACTCAATGGCTCTCCATATGCTTTCGGGCGTCAGTATATGCGTGTGCAGATGGCACAGGCCCGGGTGCAGGAAACACGGTTGCCTTTGTTGGCTGTGAATTTGCTAGGTGGGCAAGATGAGCTATTGTTTGATGGCCACAGCTTTGCCTTGTCATCAATGGGTGAGCTACGTTTTCAGGCCGCAGGGTTTACTGCCGTGTTAGATTATGTTCACTTTGATGATGGTGATATCCAGCCGGCAAGTGTCACGCCCTATGGCGGTGATATTGCCGAGCTCTATCAGGCATTGACCATGGGGGTGCGTGATTATGTGCATAAAAGCGGATTTAGTGACGTAATAGTTGGTTTGTCCGGCGGTATCGATTCAGCCTTAACTCTGGCGATTGCCGTTGATGCATTGGGGGCTGAGCATGTGCAAGCTATTATGCTGCCATCACCTTATACCGCGCAAATGAGCTTAGATGATGCCCAGGCCGAAGCGACAGTACTAGGCGTAACATATCATCAGTTACCCATTCATGATGTGGTAAGTGTATTAGAAAGCACCTTAGCACACACGTTTGCTGGCACCCCCAGTGGCTTAGCGCAGGAGAATATTCAGGCTCGTGCCCGCGCTATTTTGCTTATGGCATTGTCAAATCAATTTAATAAGCTGGTACTGACAACGGGCAATAAAAGTGAAATGTCGGTGGGGTATTGCACTTTATATGGTGATATGGCCGGTGCTTATAATGTGTTGAAGGATGTCTGGAAAACACAAGTCTATCAATTGGCAAAACATCGTAACTCACATAAGCCTGTGATTCCTGAGCGAGTGCTTACCCGTGCGCCCTCAGCAGAGCTGCGTGCCGACCAGACTGATCAGGATAGTTTGCCACCTTATGACACATTGGATGCGATTTTACGCGAAGTGGTCGAACATAATGCCTCAGCCAAATCTATGATTGACAAAGGATATGATCCGGAGCTGGTGAGGCAAGTGATCAGTCTGCTCAGACGTAGCGAATATAAGCGCCGTCAGGCACCACCCGGGCCACGTATTAGTCACCGTGCTTTTGGTAAAGATTGGCGTTATCCCATTGTCAATGGCTTTAAGAGCCGTGTGTAATATTGCGTCGCAGCGTCGGGGGTGCTTGAGCCGGTTCATCTGCTGAGGTGGTGTTTGGTGTGCTGGCTTTGCTGTTTGCCTGGCGTGTCGATTGCTCATCTTTAAGTTGTTGGGCCACGTCCATCAGCGTTTTCAGTGAATTGGCATTACGTTGTGCCGGCAGATTTTTTTGACTTGCATAGGCCTTCAAGAAGCTTTTGGCTGTTTCGTTCTCGGGGAAATTCAATGCTAGCATCTGTGCAGTTTGATAGGCTAACTGCGACAGATTAAGTTTTTCATAACTTCTTAGCATCAGCTCCAAAGCAGGCTCTACCACGGGCGATTGCGGGTAGTGAATTAGCACGTTTAATCCACGCTGTGCAGCAGCAACATAGGCGTGTTTGGCAAAGTCGAATTCCCCTACTTTAACTTGATACATCGCCATGATATTGAGCAAATAAATCATGCGGCGTTTAGCATCGGAAGCATAGCGGCTATGGGGGAACTGTTGTACTACCGCCTGGAAATTTTTATAGGCGGCGCGGTAGTTAGCTGCGTCATGATCTGACATACTGTAAGGAAAATGTTCTTCCAGAAAGCCGCGGCCATTATTAAATTCTACCACCCCCATCATGTAATAAGCATAAGCGGCGTCGGTATCAGAAGGATAGGTACGTAAAAAGCGACTGGCAATAGCCAGGCTCAGTGCCGGATCACCATGTTGGAAGTAGGCATAAATCAGTCCTAAATTCCCTTTCTTGGCTTCAGGGCTGAAAGGATATTGTGCATTGAGCGCCTGGAATGCAATAATAGCGTCAGAATAGTCTTCATTCTCTAGATAGGCCTGTCCCTGCGTATAAATCATTTGTGCTGACTGACCGTTAAACTGATCTTCAGTAATAGTACTGCAACCGGTTGTAATCAGGCATAACAGGGTAAAAGCGGAAAGAAAAATCTGACGCAACAGTTGTTTCATTGAGAGTGTAATCCGATAAAATGTAGGTTATTGTAACGAGCTTTGCCCTGTGGGTCGATAGAGTGAGGAGCCAATACATGGTGCAAACGATTAAACATCACATTACTATTCCCGTTACTGAGGCGGGTAAAAGGCTTGATCAGGTACTCGCAGAATTATTGCCGGCGTATTCACGCTCGCGGTTGACCCAGTGGATTAAGGACGGCCAGGTTAGGGTCAACGACACAGTTTTAAAGCCGCGTGACAAAGTCTGGGGTGGAGAACAGGTAGATGTGTCAGCGCAGATAACTGCTGATGCGATCTGGCAGCCGCAGGCCATTGATTTGGATATTGTATTTGAAGATGAACATGTATTGGTAGTAAATAAACCGGCTGGTTTGGTGGTCCATCCTGGTTCTGGTAATCCGGACCAGACGCTGGTCAATGCGCTGCTGCATCATGACAAAGACCTGTCAGCATTGCCGCGTTGTGGGATTGTACATCGTTTAGATAAAGAAACCAGCGGCTTGTTGGTTGTGGCTAAAACCTTACCGGCTCACACATCACTTGTGGCACAGTTACAAGCCAGAACTGTATCGCGTCAGTACGAGGCTATTGTTGTAGGATTGATGATTAGCGGTGGTAAAATTGATAAGCCCATCGGCCGCCATCCGCAGCATCGCACCAAGATGGCGGTTTTAGACGAGCATTTGGGTAAGGAAGCGATCACTCATTTGCGTATTGCTGAACGTTACCGTGCACACACGCGGGTTTTCTGTCAGTTAGAGACTGGGCGTACGCATCAAATTCGGGTCCATTTGGCTCATGCTAATTTCCCGATTGTTGGTGATCCAGTCTATGGTCGACGCCTGCAATTGCCCAGTGGTATTGACGAAGCTTTGGCTGAGGCATTGCGCCAATTTAAACGTCAGGCGCTGCACGCCAGAAGATTATCTTTAGTGCATCCCATTTCAGGAGAAACCTGCACTTGGTCGGCTAGACCACCCGAAGACCTGCAGCAGTTAATTAAGCTATTGCGTGCCGATGCGACACTTGATCTTCAGGCGGATGATGAAGACTGGGGTGAGGTGTGATTGAGTCCCTATAAGCCGACTATTTACTTGGGAATAACGGTCACCTGAGCCTGATTCTCAGTATTTGCCTTAACAGATAACCCAATGCGTGTGAAAAACTGCTCTAGCTGTTGGGCGACCGCGTTTTGGTAATGTTTCACCATTGCTGCATGTTGAGCTTTAGGTAGTGGTTTGCCGGTTTTAGCTTGATATTGTTGTTCTTGTTGGTGCAGTGCCTGTTTTGCAGTGTCGTCCTGCTGTTTGAGCTTGTCTATAAAGGTTTTGATTTGTGCGTAACTCATGGGTGGCTGAGGTGCCAAAGTGATAGTAAGCGATTTAGGCGCTAATACAAATTGATTAAGCTGTGTAATGATATGTTTTAACTGTGCAGAAGGATAACGTGTCGTGATCGCCATCAGTGTGTCAACGATGTTACGTTTAGCAACACTGGGTTGGGCACCTTCAAACATAGGGACGACATGGTTAAACAGTAATGGCATCAACCCATTATCGTGATAAGTTATTGAAAGATGCTGCAGCTTTTCCTCAACATGGAAATGTTTACGTTGTTTGGGTGGTGTGTTGAGCCATTCAATCAATGGTTTGAGGTAGAAGCGCGCTTGCAGGCGTGTTGTGCTTTGGGTTGTTAATTTAAAGAGCTTGCTTGCCTCGACTGTGAATTGAGTACGTGTTGTCAGATTGCGGTCTTGATACAGACCCGTACCATTTACATGTACAGACAAGGTTTTCAGTCCAAACTGTTTGAGTAACTCACTTTGCTCGGAATTGTCTTTAGCTAATTGGATATGGTCGATATTAATATGCACGCTGAACTTTGAGCTGCTGATATAAGCTTGTTTAAGTGCTTGTTCAATTGCTTTGATATTATGTAAATTGTTTAACAAAACATGATCGAGGATAGAGTCCTTGGTAAAGTAGGTGTGGTGGCCATTGTATAAGCTGCCATTAACTATCAGGCGATGCTCATCGTTATTATAGCGTAACGTGAGGTTAATATTCGGGTTGAATGAGGCAGGTATTTGGTTGACCCAGTTTTGTTGTGATTTGTCTTTGCTGGTTTTGGCTTGATTGAGCAGGAGTTGTTTAAGGCTATCTAAGTGTAAGCCATGAGCGGCGATGGTGACATTACCGGTGGGTTTATGATTAAGGTTTGATACGCCTTTTAAGGTGAGTTGGTCGATAACAACAGGAACACTCAAATCTTTGAGTCGGAAGCTGACCTGATGCAAGCTGAACTCGTTATTGAATAAGCCTAAGACACCGGCGTGGATGCTTTGGTAGCGTAAATCCTGTACCCGTGGGAATTCAGCCTTAATAGTACTAAAGGCTTGTTTGGCCCAAGTTTTGGCCTGGTGGGTAACGTAATAGGTAGTGCCAAAGTAAATAACTGCAAGTATAACAATAACGCTGCCGAGAATACCGATAGTCTTTTTCATAGTGTGCTCAATTTCAAGAAAGTGCATACCAGTATACCTGAGCATGAGTTGCGCAACAAGTTACCGAGCGCAGTGGCCTTTGTCGGCTGCTAAGCGTTATAATAAAGATACTATTCATCAACTGGCTGCTTCCTTGTTTAAACCGTTATCATTGTTTATTGGTTTACGCTACACTCGGGCGAAGAAGCGCAATCATTTCATTTCATTTATCTCGCTGATTTCTTTACTGGGTATTGCACTAGGGGTGTTGGTGCTGATCACCGTATTGTCTGTGATGAATGGCTTTGATTACCAGATCAAACACCGCATTTTAGAAATGGTGCCGCAAGTGACGGTGACACAGTGGAATGGACAAATGCAAAATTGGCCACAGGTGGCATCACAAGTTGAGAAAATACCTGGTGTTACAGCAGTAGCACCATTTGTTGAAGGCCAAGCCATGATGAGCAATGCCGGGGCGACGGCGTTTGGTATCTTACGTGGTATCACGCCTAAAACTGAAGCTGCCATATCGCCTCTGGTAGGTAAAATGACAGTCGGTTCATTGCAGAGCTTAAAACCTAATCAGTTTCATATCGTGTTAGGCAAAGACCTGGCAGCGCGATTGGGCGTGAGTGTCGGCGATAAAGTCACGGTGTATGTGCCCAAAGCCAATTTGTCTCCGGTGGGTGTGCTGCCGCGACTTAAGCAATTTACCGTCAGTGGTATTTTTAGTGTTGGCTACCAATTTGATAGTGCTTATGCACTGATTAATCTATCCGATGCCGCTAAGTTACTGATGCTGGGCAATAATATTACTGGTCTGCAGGTCAAAGCCGACGATTTATACCAGGCCGTTGGTGTAGGGCAGCGTATTCAAAATGCTTTACCAGCGGGCTATCGTGTGTTGAATTGGACGCAGCAAAACGCCAATTTTTTCAAAGCGCTTAAAATGGAAAAGGTGATGATGTTTTTGATTCTGTTACTAATCATTGCCGTGGCAGCATTTAATATGCTCTCATCACTGGTGATGGTGGTGACCGATAAACAAAGTGACATTGCGATTTTGCGTACCCTGGGGGCGAGTGGTCGCACTATTATGATGACTTTTGTGGTACAAGGCTTTTTGATTGGTTTGATCGGCACTGCCATTGGGGTAATTGGGGGTGTGGCATTATCATTGAATGTGACACGTATCGTTGATTGGGTGCAGCAGCTATTTCACGTTCAGTTCTTAAGTGCCAGCGTATATTACATCAGCTTTGTGCCATCACGTTTAGACTGGTCTGATGTGTGGCACATTGCGTTAGTTGCCATGATCCTCAGTTTGCTGGCAACATTGTATCCGGCATGGCGTGCCGGGAGGGTGGTGCCAGCGCAGGCATTACGTTATGAGTGACTGGCTGGGTTTCTCACGCCATTTGATTTTTATCCTGGGTTATTGGCGCAACATGATCAAGTAGGCAGGATTATGCTTGGGCAATAGCTCTCAGTAATTCAGCTTGGTTTTTAAAGAGTTTGTAATCAATCACGGATTTGGTGGGTGCAACACCTAATGCTTGCATGCTTCTGGCCGCGACACTGGCAAATACCGGCGCTGCTGAGATACCGCCAAAGCTATTAAAATGGCCTTTCGGATCATTGATGCGCACCGCGATAACCAGGCGTGGATCAGGATAGGGCACCACTCCGACAAAAACAGCATTGTAATGATTCTTATAAAAGCCGTGTGGGCCAACCTGGTGAGCTGTTCCGGTCTTACCGGCAACACCATAACCAGGAATATTGGCTAGCAACCCGGTGCCGCCAGGGCCAACGACTGTATGTAGCATAGCCAATAATTGTTGTGCGACCTCAGGTGACATTAAGCGTACTGCTTTGGCGTGAGTATTTTGGGCTTTGATAAAGCTCAATGGCATCATTAAGCCATTATTAGCAATACCTGCATAAACATGAGCGAGTTGTAATAATGACATGGAAATTGCATAACCAAAAGTCATCGTGGCAAAAGTGAACTTACCTAAATGATCGAATGGATGTAGTACACCGGATGCTTCGCCAGGAAAATGACCAGTAGGTGACTGGCCTACGCCAGCTTTGACAAACATATCATAAACTGATTTGGCAGGTAATGATAATGCCACTTTAGAGACCCCGACGTTACTGGACTTGGTGAGGATACCGGTGAGCGTTAAGGTGCCGTAATTGGCATCGTCGCGCACTCGGTTGCGGCCGATAAAGTAATAACCCGGGCTAGTATCAACTTCGGTTTCCGGTGTGTATTTGCCGCTGGTCAATGCTGCAGCAAGGGTTAGCACTTTAACTGTTGATCCTGGCTCGAATTGATCGGTGAGAGCACGGTCTCGCACGCCAGGTCCGCAACGATCATCGAAAGAATTGGGATTGAAGCTAGGATAAGACACCGCGGCTAACACCTCGCCGGTTTTGGGGTCTAATACCACCACTGAGCCACTCTTGGCTTTGGTCTCGGTTACCTGGTACTTAAGCGCCTGGTAAGCATAAAACTGGATGCGGCTGTCAATGCTAAGGGTTAAATTCCTGCCAAGGTGCGGATGTTGCAGCCATTGGTCGATATGCAGCAATTGCCCAATAGCTGATGTAGTAATTTCATAACGCCCGGATAAACCTTGTAGTTGATTATTGTAGCTTAGCTCTAAACCATCTTGTCCCACATCTTGTAGGTTGGTAAATCCAACCAATTGTGCGGCTGCTGCGCCAAAGGGGTAATAGCTTTGTGAGTTATGCTCGATATATACACCGTTAATATTCAAAGCTTGCACGGCATCAGCTTGTTGTGGCGGCACATTGCGTTGTACGATGTAGTAACGGTTGTTCGGGTGGGTTTTGAGTAAAGCTTGGATCTCATCATCACTCATACCGATGGCCGTTATATTAGCAAGCTTTTGCCAATCAGCCGGGGGTTGTTGGCGTAATAGTTTCGGGTCGAAAATGATATTATCCACCGGAGCGCTGATGGCTAAGGGAATGCCATTACGATCAAAGATAACGCCGCGATGTGCAGAAACATCGCGATAGTGCACCGACTCGTAAGTATTCTTGCCTAACAAAAAAGGCTGACGCAACGTATCAAGGTATAATACCCGCCCAGTCATGATCAGCCCGATTAACATCAAGATTGCAATGACGACTATATAGCGGCCTTTTAAAAATGATCTTGGGGGTGCTTGTTTGAGCATGGTTGCTTGTTTTGATAAGTTATCACACATAATAGGAGCCAGGCCTGGCGAGATCAAGGGTGTTGAAAATGGGGTGGTCTGGGGTTTGCGTTTTAGCTCTTAATATTTCTGCAGTTGTGAATGGATACTTTTACCAGAACCGAGCTATGTTGAACGTCTCACGTGCATAAAGGCTATAAAATCATTACCGGGTGGCTAGAAAATAAAAAAAGGCTAGAATGACGGCTTGTATATTTAATTGCTTATGTTTTATGTCCCGTGATTTGCTTTATTTTAGTCACCATTTCCGAAGTTTAAAATTGTTGAGGCAAATGATTGTCGGTTTTGCCACGAGAACGAAGCACACAGATTGCAATGAGGGTGATGCTGATGCTTATGACATGATGCCTTTACTTAAGAAGACACATCGTATACCGGCACCCCATTACGACTCCGATAAGTTAAAAGAGATATCTAAACTTACCGATAGGATATGTGTGCAGCATCTTTTAAGCACGACAATACCCTTATTCGATTTGCTTGAATATAAGGAAGTTGTACCTGGTCGGGTTTGGGTTACCGGTAAATGTTATTCTACTTATCCGCCTGTTGTAGATGAGTTGAAACGGCGAGGTTATCGAGTACAAGATGATGGTTATCCGAAAAATTTGGGTGGTTACTATGACGTTATGAGCAGTCAAGTGCAGGCCCTGTTCAATTCCTATCTTGAATATGATGAAAACCGAAAGCAGAAAAGAACAGAACAAGAAAAGGGATTGATTTTGTTGGATGAAGGGGGAAGGTTAGTTAAATATATACCGCTTGATGTTATTGCCAATAGGTATGTTGTGGGGGTGGAGCAAACGAGTGCCGGCTTTTTCAGTAAACGTGTAGAAACCACTCCCTTTCCCGTGATTTCAGTTGCAGGTAGTGCAGTTAAACGCTGGGTGGAGGCGCCGTTCATTATTGAGGCGAATACAGAAAAACTTATATCAAAGATCCCTTTAGCATCAAATGAGTCTATTTTTGGTGTCGTCGGTTTGGGCGCACTTGGCTCGAAGTTTGCTGAGCTCTTGGCGAAACAGGGTAAGCAAGTGGTGGTTTATGACGTTGACCCGGTTAAAGTAGCCGCTGTGGTTAGCAAAACTGGATGTGATAGCGCGAAAACACTGGCTGAGTTAGTTTCAAGTGTTAATATTATTGGAGGCTTTAGTGGCCGTGATATTAGCCGTGAATTTAACTTTTTATCATTGTCAAAAGAGATCATTCTATTTAGCGGTAGTTCTGAAGATAAAGAATTTAGAACGCTTTTAAGTTCATCTGCACAAATAGCTAAGTATTCACAAATTGACCCTTCAAGTGATGTAACAGTTGTTACAAATAACGGTGGGGTTATTAAGATTCTTTACCGGGGATACCCGCTAAATTTCTCTAATAAAGGTGGGTTTAGTGTTCCGGCACGTGGTATAGCAATTACTAGAGCAATGATGGGGGCTGCTGATACGCAGGCACTAGTATTAGTTGATGCTTCACGAAAAGGTGAGTATGAATGCAAGAATCCTGGGCAAGTTGTTATGCTTGACCCGGCTGCTCAGCAGAAAATAGCACAGTATGCATTTGCATACAGACCGGATTTGTATGGAGAGAAGGTACAACGTACTTTTGAAAGCCTTGATTCGATAGCAGCACAGTCTATGGGAAAGAAGCAAGATGAGCTTGTGACAAAACCATCAGTTGCGTTATGTGTTGTTGCGACATGAAGTCGTAAGATGAGGAGTCTGGTAGACCATCTGTACTGTCAGATGAACCTAAGGAGCTGAATAAAGAGCGCTCCTGACAATGTAGC
>JANQIS010000027.1 GCA_028282045.1 Gammaproteobacteria bacterium | reverse complement strand
CCCAAGCAGGCGCGCCAACCTGAAAAAGATAAAGGGGCTGAGCAGTCAAAGTAGTCATCAATCATGAGGCGTGATCTGTCAGAGCTGGATTGCGCTATCCAGTAGCATAATGACGGCGTGGTGTTTTCATTTGCCGTTATTGCGTGGCATTGACTACGGTTTTCTTGTGGCTGTTCGTTGGGATAGAGGTGCGTTTTGGTATCAGGGCGCTATAATTTTAATTAACTAAAATGATTTAATAAGTGTCATGTCTGCAGATAAAACACTTTTTATCGGTTCCGGTGAGGAAGCGTTGTGGCAGTATGATTTTGTCATGTCGGATGCATTTTTGGGCTTTTTAGACTTAATACCTGAAGCAGCAGTGTTGAGTAATGAGCAGGGCAAGGTCCTTGTCATGAACCAAACCGCATTGCACTTGTTTGAATATTCTCAGCAGACGTTGGCAGATTGTGTTATCGAAGATCTGGTGCCGTCACAAGTAAGAGCAGCGCATGTGAAGCTCAGAGCATTATTTTTTGAAGATCCCAGGCCGCGTTATTTAGGGAGTCGTAATCTTGATTTGTACGCTTGCAAGCGTGGTGGTGAGCAGTTCCCTATGGAGTCAGCATTGTTTGCCATTAAAACTGAAAAAGGTGCAATCGCCATTAACTTGATCCGTGATATTTCCAATGAAAAAGCTGCTCAGCAGAAAATTTCAGAATATGCTTTTGTTGATGCGTTGACCAACCTCCCTAATCGGCGTTATTTTGATGAAATGTTAAAGCGTTGTATTGCCAAAGCTGAGCGGCATGAGCATAAGTTAGCTGTATTGTATATTGATTTAGATAAATTCAAGCCCATTAATGATCAATTCGGCCATGAAAAAGGTGATTTTGTTTTACGTGAAATTGCTAAGCGATTAACTAAGGCGGTTCGTACTGAAGACTTTGTTGCGCGCGTTGGCGGAGATGAATTTGCCATCTTGGTTTATCCTGCCGGTGATAAAGCGGGTTTGTGTCAATTGGCCGAGCGTATTGTATTGCAATGTCATCAACCTATGATTGATGCGTCAGGTAATGAGTTTGTGGTATCAGCGAGTGTGGGTGTGGTAGCCGGATGCCGGCATTTGACATTAACTCGATTGTTCCAGAGGGCTGATATTGCTATGTATGAGGCAAAACGCCAAGGTGGAGATGCTTATCATTTTGCTTCAGATTAATAATGTGATAGGGCGGAGGCTGACGTTTGGTGAGCGGGTTGCTGGTACAGTGTCGGGCGTATTGTTCATCAATGCAGCGTAACATGCGGTGCTCATCTCGGCCCTTGGGGATGCCCAGGCGCGTAGTCATGATGGCCTGTGAAATAAGGGGTTGGTGCTCGATATAAAATCGTTGCGCATCAAAGGTCTTGCCATCCCATTCAGAGACCTTCAAGCCAAGGCTTTTGCATAAAAGTGTCTGGCCTTTGCAGAGCGTGTTGATGGTGCGGGTTCGGTTGTTTAATAGATTATTTTGTTGCAACAAAGGTAAGGTGGCTGCTTGTGGTGAGCGCTCATCAAAGAAAGGGTAGCCTGACTTAATCAGTACGGCGTTGCCATCACCTTGACAGCTAATATTGAGTGAGTCGCCACCACGTGCATAATACATATAAATGGTGCCGGCAGGCATAAAGAGTGCGCGGCGCTTGGTTGTAAACCCTAATGAAGCGTGGCTGGCTTTGTCATCAATATAATAGGCTTCAGTTTCAATGATCCGAGTGGCCAGCCATAAATCACCGACACGATAGCGGATAACTTTGCCTAATAGTGACAGCGCAACAGTAAAAGCGTCACGCTCAAAGAAGTTGGCTTGTAGCATGTCCACTGAGGATAGTAAAAGCATTAGCATACTGGTGTAATATCATTGATTCAACTTTTAAAAATTTATCAGTGTTTTTAGTGAACAAATTAAAGAGTATAAATTATCGAGAAAATTTTTAATTTTATTTGATGTGAATATGTGTTTATATAAATTTGTTTTTTGTTGTGGATGAAAATCAAATTAATCTTGATGAAGTAAGTGGGGGGTGCTATGGCTTATCAAAGATATACTGACATGTTAGTTAATACCAACGGTTCGCTGTCTGATAAAGTAAGCGCGTTGATGATGCATTATTCTGATGAATGGGGATGGCAAGGCAGTGATAGTATTATTGCTGACATATTAGATAATGGCTTAAATGTACAAAGTACTATTACTATTCTTGAAGCGGCTTTACATCATGAATGTCAGACTGAAACGCTGCGAGCTGCAATACAAGCAATTTTAGATTATCAAACCAAGGGTGGCATGCAAGCTAACCGTGCTGGTTATCAGAGCGCTAAAGCAGCGTCGTTACAGAGTGCATTAACTGAAAGCGCAGTGATTTCATAAACTTTCTGTTGCTATTAATGCTTGGTGTAGCACTTCAGCTCCTGCGCCAGGGAGGTGTGCTTTATGGCTGAGTGTCTGGCGCCACCTCTTTGCACTAGGCTGCCCTTGGAATAGCCCCAAAATATGTCGTGTAATGTGATTTAATTTTCCACCGTTTTCGATGTGAGCTGCCACATAGGGGATGAGCGCTTCGATGATATCACTACGGCTGGGTACAGCTTGATTTTTATGATAAAAACGCTCATCAACATAGGCCAGTAGATAAGGGTTTTTATAAACTGCCCGACCAATCATCACGGCGTCAACCTGTCGCAAATGCTCCTCTGCCTGATTCAATGTTGTAATGCCGCCATTAATGCCGATGTTGGCATCAGGAAAATCTTGCTTGATCTGATAGACTTTCGGGTAGTCCAGTGGTGGGATGTCACGATTTTCTTTAGGGCTCAAACCTTGCAGCCAGCCTTTACGGGCGTGAATGCAAATATGGTCGGCGCCGGCACTCAGTTGTAATGATACAAAGTGCTGCAGTTGTTCATAATGATCTTGCTCATCCACACCGGTACGAGTTTTGACGGTAACCGGGATAGATACGGCTTGCTTCATGGCATGTACACATTCAGCCACCTGTTTAGGAGACTTCATCAAACACAAGCCAAACTGCCCGGATTGGACGCGATCGCTTGGGCAACCGACATTGAGATTCACCTCGTCATAACCGGCTTGCTCTGCCATAACAGCACATTGCGCTAATGCAGCCGGGTCGCTGCCGCCAAGCTGTAAGGCAATTGGGTGCTCATTAGCGTGGTGGCGCAAAAACCGTTCGTGATCACCGTGGATCAAAGCACCGGTAGTAATCATTTCAGTGTATAGCAATGTCTCTTTACTGATTAAACGATGGAAGTAGCGACAATGCCTGTCGGTCCAATCCATCATAGGGGCAACTGAAATGGTGCGGTTCACAAAGGTGATCAGTAGGTGTTTTTGTCAAATATTGTAAAGTGATCTAAAACAAAAGGGTATCAAAACCAGCAGTATGATGGTGTCATTTTTAGGTTAAGACAACACAAAATACAGCCTCTTGATCTGGAATCGAAACATAGTTTCGCGGCGGTATAGGGTGTCATCTTAATGCGCATAGCTGAAAGGATACTATTTGTTATTTGAAAATCTAGACTAATAATGCAAATCTAAGCCATAAGAAAATTTTAATTCCAAAATTTAAGGGGTGTTATGCGCAAGATTCAACATATTTTGGTCGTGTTTCAAAAGTGTTGTTCGGATTAAAATTGATCACTTCAATGCACCACATGGAGGTGATTACAAAGTGGCATACATTCAAGTATGCTGT
>JANQIS010000026.1 GCA_028282045.1 Gammaproteobacteria bacterium | reverse complement strand
GACTGGCAGGAAGATGACAAAGTAGCCGATGACAAAACCGACGGTGATAACAAGGAAAAAACGATAGCCAAACAGCCTAAGACCACGATCACCGTGGTGCCGAAGCCAGGCAGCGAGAAGCCATCTGATGCGTGATTTGCTGCAGTCTGAGCGCAAGCCGTTAATTATGGGGGTCATTAATGTGACCCCCGATTCTTTTTACGCCGCCAGTCGCGCGTATGGTGAGGCGGCATTGCAACTGGCCAGCCAAATGGTGGCAGAGGGTGCTGATATCATTGATGTCGGCGGTGAAGCCACCAACCCGATGATTGACGTTAATGAAACGACGGTGTCGGTTCAAGAAGAGCTCGAGCGGGTTATTCCGGTGATCGAACTGATTAAGCGTGAGTTGAATGTGGCGATTTCGGTTGATACCAGTAAAGCGCAGGTGATGCGTGAGGCGGTAGCTGCTGGTGCTGACATGATCAATGATCAGCGTGCCTTAACTCAACCTGGTGCGTTGGATGTTGCGCTAGCACTGAATGTGCCGGTTTGCTTGATGCATATGACACCGCGTCCGGCCGGTGAGCCTTCCTTGCAACAAACGCTCGACCGTATTCAAGACTATTTGATAGAGCGGGCCCAGGTCTGCGAAGCTGCCGGTATTGATCAGCAGGATATTATCATTGATCCAGGGTTTGGTACTGGAAATTTCGGCAAGAATGTGCCAGAGAACTATGCTTTGCTTGGTGCTTTAGAATCATTAACACAACTACCCTACCATGTGTTAGCTGGCCTATCGCGCAAAAGCTTTATTGGCGCGGTGTTAGACAAAGATTTTGAAGGGCGTTTGTATGGCAGCATTGCGTGTGCGCTGATGGCTGCTGAACGCGGTGTGGCCATTTTACGTGTGCACGACGTTGGGCCAACCGTTGATGCGATCAAGATGGTACAAGCCGTTTGGCAAGCTCAGTAGGATAGCAAAATGACTGCAAGACAATTTTTTGGTACTGATGGCATTCGTGGCTGTGTCGGCAAAGGGTACATCACGCCTAAATTTATGGTAAAGCTCGGCTGGGCTGTGGGCAAAGCGTTAGCGAGAAAACCTGGTGCACGTGTGGTGATTGGCAAAGACACGCGTCTGTCCGGCTACATGATTGAATCAGCGCTGGAATCTGGCTTAAACTCTGCCGGTGTGGATGTGTATCTACTGGGCCCAATGCCAACGCCGGGTGTGGCCTATTTAACACGTACACTACAGGCTCAGGTAGGTGTGGTGATCAGTGCTTCGCATAATCTCTATCAGGACAACGGCATTAAGTTTTTTTCCAGCGAAGGCATGAAATTGCCCGATGAAGTTGAATTGCAGATCGAGTCATTATTAGATGAACCGATGGAGGTGGTGTCGCCAGAGCAGATGGGACGGGCGTTTCGCGTCAACGATGCACCCGGGCGCTATATTGAATTTTGTAAAAGCTCGTTACCGCACTTTATGAACCTTGGTGGCTTAAAGGTGGCAGTGGATTGTGCTCATGGGGCAACTTATCACATTGCACCCAATGTATTGCGCGAGCTGGGCGCTGAAGTGATTGCTATAGGCATCTCTCCCGATGGGCTCAACATTAACCAAGGCTATGGCTCGATACATCCTGAGAATCTGCAAAAAGCAGTGCTTGACCATAAGGCCCACCTGGGGATTGCTTTTGATGGTGATGGTGACCGAGTGATTATGGTCGATGAGCAAGGTAACCTGGTCGATGGTGATGAAATCCTCTATTTAATTGCCATGGATAGCCAGCGTAGTGGCAAATTGCAAGGTGGCGGTGTGGTAGGCACACTGATGAGCAACCTTGGTCTTGAGCAAGCATTGCAAGAACACAATATCCCCTTTGCTCGTACTGAGGTGGGTGATCGTTACGTTATGCAGGCTCTGCAAGAACACCAATGGCAGCTTGGTGGTGAATCCTCAGGCCATATCATTTGGCTGCACTCACAAACTACCGGTGATGGGATTGTTTCTGCACTGCAGGTGTTGATGATTATGCGCCAAAGGCAACAAAGTTTACATGAGCTACTCAACGGTATGGTAAAGTGCCCACAAGAGCTGATCAATGTAGATATGCCACACCAGCCATCTCAAGCCCAGCAAGCTGCACTGGATGAGGCAGTGGCACAAATGCAGGAAAAGCTCGGTAATAATGGGCGGATTTTACTGCGCCCATCGGGTACGCAACCTTTAATGCGGGTGATGGTGGAAGCGCGTGATGAAAAGTTAACACAAGAAACAGCTAAGCAATTAGCCAATCAAGTCAGGAAAATACTGGGGACGTAATGATGAGAAAGCCATTAGTAATGGGTAACTGGAAAATGAACGGCACTACGCATTTGTTAGATACTATGTTGCCGCAACTTGAAGCCTTAAGAGAGGAGGTTGAAGTGGCGTTATGCCCGCCGGTCGTATTCGTTGCTCATGCCTGTAGCGCAAGGCAAAATGTAGCAATCGGGGCACAGGATGTTAGTATTCATGAGCCTGGTGCCTATACTGGTGAGGTTGCCGCCAATATGTTGGCAGCACTTGGCTGTCAGTATGTTATTGTAGGCCATTCTGAACGACGCCAATACCATCACGAAAGCAGTGATCTGATTGCACAAAAAGCCAAACAAGCACTCAAGCATGATCTCATTGCGGTAGTTTGTATTGGAGAATCACTAGCCGAGCGCGAGCAGGGGCAAACCAACCCGGTGCTTGTGCAGCAGCTTGCGCCCGTATTTGATCTACTTAGTACCGAAGAGCTTACTCACATCGTTATTGCCTATGAGCCAGTCTGGGCCATTGGTACCGGGCTTGCCGCTACCGCAGAACAGGCTCAAGCTGCCCATCATTTTATTCGTACCCAACTGGCACAAGTTGACAAATCAGTTGCAGATGCCGTCAGAATTTTATATGGTGGCAGCGTTAAATCACAGAACGCAGCACAACTGTTTGCCTTAGCCGATGTTGATGGTGGCTTAATCGGTGGTGCGTCGCTCAAACCAGATGAGTTTGTTGCCGTGTGCCAGGCAGCAATTGACTAACTAAGGAGTAACCTCATGATTTCCGTTATTCTGTTTATTCACATTGTCCTGTGTATCGCCCTGGTTGCATTGGTATTATTGCAACAAGGCAAAGGCGCTAATATGGGTGCAGCTTTCGGCTCAGGTGCTTCTGGCACTGTATTTGGTAGCCGTGGTCCGGCTGGTTTCTTAATGAAGCTCACCGCAGGTTTGGTGACACTGTTTTTTATTACCAGTATTTCCTTAGGCTACCTAGCCGCCACTCAGGCCAAATCGCAGCAAACCCTCAGCGCCCCAGTGCAAACCACACAAAGCCTGCCCGCAGCACCCAAATCTAAGTAGACAACTGCTGCAAAACAGTTTAACCTTGCTGCGCTAAAATAAAACACTCTTGCCGAAGTGGTGGAATTGGTAGACACGCTATCTTGAGGGGGTAGTGGGGGTAACCCCGTGGAGGTTCAAGTCCTCTCTTCGGCACCATTTTTCTGCGATATTTTTCTTGTAGCTACGTTATCATGATTCTCACCGCCGGTCGTGTATTGACTTATACACTCCCGGGGATTCAAATCACTGGCTCATCCCCATTAACGGGGGAGAGCCTTAAAAGTTTGATAGCTTTTTGAACTACCTTAGATAATTTCTCTTGTTGAACACAATAATAATATTTGTTCCCTATCACTTTTGCTTTGATGATCCCTGAGGCCTTTAGTTCTTTGATATGTTGAGAGACTGTCGATTGAGATAAGGGTAAACGCTCCACTAAGTCATTAA
This sequence comes from Gammaproteobacteria bacterium, assembly GCA_028282045.1. GTDB lineage: Bacteria > Pseudomonadota > Gammaproteobacteria > Francisellales > CACEW01 > JANQIS01. The sequence continues at coordinate 497 of JANQIS010000026.1, read as the reverse complement.
CACAATTATTATTATTTACCAATATCTCCAGTATCATGACACGTGCAGGGTGAGCAAGTGCTTTTCCTAAGCTGGCAATTTCATTGTGTAGCGCATTAAATTCGTTTTTCTTTGGCTCTGCCATGCTCAGACACCTCATCATTTTAATGTAATACCCAGACCCATCCGCAGATACAATTGTCGTTTTTAGGCAAAAAATGTAAATACATACCCGCTTATAATAGCTGTTGCAAGTACACTGAAAACAAACGCGATAATCATCGGAAGCTTAAACAACGATTTTAATAATATCACTTCTGGAATGCTAGCACCTGCACTACCTATGGTCATTGCCATCAATGCGCCAAGCCCCATTCCTTTTGCATGTAATGCATACATCAATGGTACCATGGTAGATGCTTTGGTCGTGTTTCAAAAGTGTTGTTCAGGCTAAAATTGATCACTTCAATGCACCACATGGAGGTGATTACAAAGTGGCATACATTCAAGTATGCTGT
>JANQIS010000205.1 GCA_028282045.1 Gammaproteobacteria bacterium | reverse complement strand
AAAGTAAGACAGGGACTTGAAATAATACTTCAATATGCTGGTTGTGAAGAAGGGCAACGAGAGGCGATAAAAATTTTTACTTCCGTACTCAGAAAAAGTGCGGATCCTATGGGGAAGGCAAGACGCCTGTCCAGATATATTGACTTTACTTTGGCAGAGGATTTTGAAGCAGAGGGTGCTATATTCTTAGCTGCTGCACAAATATGTCAGAAGCAGGGTGTTAAGATTGGTGATTTAAGTTTAAGAGAATCAGCCCATAACCAATTTACTGTCATGGCTCATCCTGTAATACAGAAGCTTCTCTTAGGCTATGAGCCGGTTCAAAATGCTCAGTGGAGAGAGCTGCAAGAGGCTATTGCACCGGTGCGTGAGCGATATTGCACTGTAAGATCAGCAGCACAAAAGCAACGAGAGCGGGTTGGTCAATGTCAGCAACAGCTTGTACAAATACAGAGCGACCTTGGTAGATTGGCTGCTTCAAAACCAAACAAAAGGCCAAACAATTTGTTAGAAGGCTTTTCTATACAAAAGAGGGATCTCTCAACTTTACAACAGTCGATTGATACCGGTTTACCCCCTGAGTTTGCAAAACATAAACCGTTGCAGCGGCGTCTTTTATCAGACTTGATATCAAAGCAAGATTTTGATGAAGGAAAAGTTGTTGCTGTAAAGGAGTTAGACGATGGTGGAATCCTTGCAAGGTTAGCAAAATCGAATCGTGAGCGAGAAGCGCAAATTGACAAGCTGGCTAATGAAACTAAGGAATTTGGGACATTTGCGCAACAATATATTCAGGCGCAGCAAGAAACCGACGGGTTGGAGGCAAGGGTAGATGGCCTCAAAAGGGCATGGCAATCAGAAAAAAGAAAACTCCTCCAACAGGAGATAGTGCGAGGGTATGGCGATACTCGGCTTGAAGCAGTCGACGGTTATGTGACTAAGATAACTCAGCAGGTTGAAGCGCGTCAAACAGCGCTCGCTGACCTGCAATGGCCTGGTGGTGATATAGCAGGCATCCCAGCAGTTGACCAGGCAGCAATGGAGCAGTTTGAGAGTCTATTGAATGAGTTAGCGCGACAAGCGCAACAATACGCAAAATTGATTGCTCAGCGAGCGAGTGTTACGCTTAGCATGCCTGAAGCACCAACTAAACCTCCAATGCAGTGTGATGGGGCAAATAAGGCAGTAGATCAAGCAGTACAGGATTACATGAAAAATAAGAGCGGTTTGCTTTCATTTTATGCTGAGTTTGTGCAAGAGTTTAGTCTTATAGTCGGGTCAAAAATTCATCAGTTCGATCCTGAAGAGGTTTATGACAACATTAGATCGGAAATAGAAAAGAGAGCCAAGGTGCTCAAAGATAGGTATAAGTTATCGAAAATAGATCAAGACCAATTGGCAATTTATCGTATGCAGCAGTATATAAACGATTATCATACCCGACACTGCTTTGAGGGAGCGGAATGCTTTAATAAGCCGTTAAAAACAATAATGGACTGTCCTGATACTGAGGAAAGTGAACAGTACCTTGAATCTATAGGGTTCCATAACGCGCAAGTGCAGGCAATGCAAACTTGCCTTAATAAAAAAGTACAATTATTGCGCTCTGGCAGTGTATGGAAACGCTTATTAAATAGTTTAACGTTCGGATGGCTTGGGCAGTCCGGATTTAAAAAGGCTATACAGCCCGCCCTGGAAAAGATGAATAAATCAGTGCAGCAGTACAAGGAAGAGATGGAAATCTATGGAAATGAATTTTCAGAGTTTTATCCGCGTGCTGTTGCCGCCTGGCAACGATACAAGGCTGATGAAAAAGCTGCCCAACAAGTTAAAAAAGAGCAATACGAACGTCAGATGCAAGTAGTTAATGGTGTACTGGACCCATTTATTACTAAATGGTGTGCACCGCAAGGTAGTGTAGCACCAGCAACCTGTGCCCAGGCTTTTAGCTTGTATGAGGGGCAGCACTTGCTACGAGAGAGTGCAGATCATGCTGTGCCGTGTTATGGACAAGCGTGATGATATCGGTGCTTCGGGCCTTGCATAGCAGATGGAAGGTGCGGGTTAGGCATTTTGACTTAGCGTTAACACCACTGCGCCGGTAAAAGCACGACCGGTGTCATTTTCTTGTAAGTGACCTGATGGGATTTCAAAGTGACATGTGGTGGGTTTGATATCACAGGCTTTCACTGAGGTGTTTTCAGGTTGCAGTGACACACTTTTGCCTTGTTGTGCTGCCTTAGAGAAATCAATCGATGCTGCATTCTCTCCACAAGGTGTACAGATCAGTTTAACCGGAATGCTTTTCTCGCCATTAGATAGCGCCAACTGTTTTGTGCTGTCGCTGGAGGATACAGCGATATTAAGCCCTTTTTCGTTTTGTACCAAGGAAGCAGTGGTTTCGGTCGAGACCGTTTGGTTTTTATCCGTGATCATCATCGGTGTGGCAAAGCCACTAACATTGCTGGTTGGCGCAATGGTAATGCTTAAATCCGCACGAGCATTATTATCAGCAAAAGAAAACGCTGGTATGCAAAACAGCACCACCAGCGTTAATAGTCGTTGCAGCATGTACGCTATGGGTTAATTGGTGCAACAGCGATAGTTAAAGCACCGGTATAGGCCGTTGCCGAGGTGGGTGGTGAATTACCGTCACCGCCATAAGTAATAGTGGCTGAGCCAGGTGTTGTTCTACAGACGGCTGCAGACCAATTAGTCGCAAGGTTGGTGTTGACCGTCGTCACTTTTTGAGCAGAACCATTATCGCGTGCCAATAACTCAACTGGTGTACCACTGCCGCATGGAGTATAACTCAATGCGATAGGAATAGTGCTACCGCCTTGTTCGATAGCCGGATCAGTATTAGCGTCCGTTTTCTGGCTGGTAGTGGTAATGGTCAAGCCATCTGTGTCGTCGGTATAAATCTCAACGTTGTTAATGGTTTGACTCACGTTTCCGTCAGCAACCGCTTCGGAGTTCACATCAGTCAATGCTGGTGGATCAACAAATCCTGATACCGCAGTGGTGCCCGCCACAGTAACGTTTAAGTTTGCTGTTTGCGTTGCAGCACCATAAGCCGAGCCTATTGCCAGGGCGGCTAAAATGCTAGTAGTAATTGCTTTGATCTTCATTGAATATATCTCCTTGCAATAAAAAAACTTAAAAACGTGACGATATTAACATAATATTCATTCAAAAATCCATCAAAAAATATGCTTAATTTACAATAAACTCTCTGTTAATGTTATCTGTCCGGTATATAGATCATCGTTAGGTATCGCGCCGATATCGGTGCGGATAATATTTAAATAGCCGTTATGAGCATCACAAACGGTTGCATTGGCATAAGCATTACCAATGGTACAGGTATGATTGGTGCAGCTAATGCCAGCCGTGATCGGTGTGATGCTATTGTCAGACAAATTCACCGCCGGTGGTGTTGCCGCGCAAGGATAGTAGACAATATTGTAATACACTTTATCGGTATTGCCCGGATCGTTGCTGGGATTCATCCAGGTGCTGTTGGTGTCAGATTGACCGCTACCAGTAGTTAAGGTGATGTTAACACTGGTGTTGGTATCGTTTGCGTAAGCATAAAAGGGTGAAACTTCAATAATCTGTTCCGGGTCGTTAGGTACTTCAATGGCGTTAAAATCATAATCAGGCTCCAGTGAGCTGACCACTTCAAGACCAGGCTGTACATTAACATTCACCGTAATTGGAAGGGTGTGTACATCAGCAAAAGCGGCTGAATTTAGGCAGAAGGTCAGTATTGCAAACAAGCCTGTATAAGCTCGGTGTATCGTCGTTGTGATCCCCTCAATAGCCATTACTCATACCAGAGATGCTGTTAGAGTAAACTGTCCGGTGTATTCACCTTCATCAGGCATACTGGGTAATATCGGGCGAACGAGCTGTAATTTGCCTTCACCACCAGCAGTGGGAGTGCAGACCACATAATTAGCATATTCGTTAGGAATAGTGCAACTATGATTAGCACAGCTAACGACGGGATTATCCGTTGTATTTTTGGAAATATCAACAGTGACTCGGTCATGACCATTATAACAGGTGATGTATTTAACCTCATAGGGTATGGTTTCATTACCGCCACCAGTAATATTCATCCAGGTAGAATCGGCATCAGATTCGCCGGCCGGCGTGGTCAGGGTTAGTTGTACAGAGTGAACACCAAAATCATTAACATACACGCTAAATGGATCCAGGGCGGTTATGGTCTTTTTTTCATGAAAATTGTCTAAGGTGATATCTGCAAGGGTAAACGTGGTCTGAGGTAGTGGGTCAGGATAGATTTCGACAGCATCGTCAACGTGCACGTTGACCGTTAAGCTTGGTGTGGAAACATCACCTAATGCAAACACAGTCATCGGCATTAGCATGATGATACTTAAAATACGCTGTTGAAGTTTATGAATTGTGCACATGGTAATGGCGATCCTTACCTGAATACGGTGACAATATAGCATTACAAAACGCCATATTCAATATTTAACAAGATATTTTTATATATTTATAGAGTTGTATTAATGTGATAAATTGTCAGCGCCACGGAGTGACGGGTGAAGCGCCACGGGATGACACCACGTCGTCATTGTGCTACTTGATAGCACAATCCAGGATAAGGAAATCAAATGGAAAAAACCTTCTACGTGTATATACTTGCCAGTAAACGCAACGGCACCTTATATATTGGAGTAACGTCCGACCTGATTAAAAGGGTTTGGCAACATAAAACAGAAGTTGTGGCAGGTTTTACCAAGCGCTATGGTATTAAGACGCTGGTTTTCTATGAGTGTTATGCTGATGCTGATACAGCCATTAGAAGAGAGAAGAGACTAAAGGAATGGAAGCGTTCTTGGAAATTAGCATTAATTGAGCGTTACAATCCTGATTGGCGTGATTTATATAGTGAAGTAGCCGGTTAGGATGTTTGCTGGATTGCGTGGTCAGTGCCACGCAATGACGGGTGAAGCGCCACGGGATGACACCACATCGTCATTGTGCTACTTGATAGCACAATCCAGTCCCGCGTAGCGGGTAAGAGTGGTAACGGCCTTGCTAAGGGCTTTCTGCCACCGTTAATTGTAATGTACCAGAATAATCAGCAGACCCGGGCATTTCAGCCAACTCCATACGCTTAATGGTTAAATGCCCCTCGCCTCCAGCGTCTGGAGCACAAGCAAGAGAGTTAGCAAATTCTTTAGGAATGGTACATGAGTGGTTTGAGCAATTAACGCCGTCAGTACCAATATTTCTAGAAAGATTAGCGGTTGCACGTGTATGGCCATTAGAGCAGGTGGTATAAATCACCTCATAGTAAATCTTTTGATTTTGTCCATTGCCATCCACCATCCAGGTATTGTCAGCATCAATATGCTCAGCGGTTAACGTCAGTTGGATATCCGCTGCCGAATCATCAATAACGAAGCTCAAAGGGTTGGCTTCTACTTTATCCTCAGCCCCATAGTTGAGTAGGGTGATAGCAGGAAAATCATAGCTATTTTTAAGGTTGGCTAAGCCATAGGTTGACACACTAGCGCTATAGGCGAGACAAGGCAACAGCCCCAGAAGGAGTATGGTTGCGTGTACAAACTGTATGCCTTTCATGGTCACTATCACCTTTTTGCCGCGAGCATAGCATCAAGTGTATGCATGTTCAATAATGCTAAATTTTATTTAGAGATAGGTTATCCAACCCCCTTACTTACAGCAGCAGCTTTATGACCGGAAACTGCCTCAGCTTCTTGCCATAATCGCAGTACAGCGGCTGCAGTAGCCGGTACTGTGCTAACTTTGTCAGACATATTGGATGGGGCAAGCTGTGTATGCGCAGCAGCTAACGCTTCCATTCGCCGTCCACCAACAAGTGCAGGATCGGAGGTAATGGTAAGTGTGGTAGATGTCACCTTTCCGGCATCATTAATTTTAAATGTAAATGACTGTATTTGTGCATTGGCTATATCAAATGACCCTGAGCAAGTGGCTTGGAAATTGGTTTGGAAACATATAAATCCGGTAATATGCATGTCAGGAAGCACAGCATCAAATTGCTCTGGTGTGCCATAAAATGTGTATGTCCTGACATTATCAGCTTGGGTAAAGGAGAATTTTGTGGGGTCATTCAAAGCACTTCCAGATGGAATGGTGAAGGGATAAAAGCCGCTGTAGCCACCATCACTCTTTGCATAGGCCGTAAGTTCCAGACTGAAGGTATAATTTTTCCCGGGTTGTAACCCAGAGATGTTCATATTATTGGCAATCGGGTTTTTAGAATTTCCAGCATCATCCGCCCAGTCGGGATAGGAAACAGGGCCTGTCGTAGTAATGCCCACCGGTGGTACGATTGTGGCGGCTTCAAGCGGTTGAATGATGACAGCCTCATTGCCACCGCTAAAGTGTGATGTTCCGCCCGGTTCACTAGGTAACGGCTCCAGGGTGGCTGACTTGCCGCCATCATAAGCGCGTGCCTTAATGGTGACATTTCCTACCGTGGTGCCATTGGTCACTACGCGAAGTTGTGCTGCCTCCGGCAATACAAATGCTTCCCCTCCCAACGCTGGCATAGGGGTCCATAGCGTTGTATCTGTGATCCGATATTGCAATTCAGTCCCCTCGGGTACTGTAGTGCTACCGTTTAAGAAGAAGTCGGTTACGGCAAAACCACGTGAATCATCAGTATCAAGATCGGTCACATTGGCTAAAATATCAGTGCCGTTGATCACAGTACCATTGCCGGATGTCTTAGGCAGAACCGTGTTATAAGCAACATCGAATCTTGGCGCGTCGTTGGTACCGATAACATTCACGGCTGCTGTAGCATTTACTGTTGTGGTGCCGTCAGTGATCTGATAGTTGATGGTAACGGATTGTTTAGCTCCACCAGGTAATGCTTTGAGTGCTTCAGCGGGAATAAAGCGCAGCTTTCCGTTGACGATAGAGACTGTCCCTTGGGTTGGATCAACCAGTGTCGGGGTACCGGTTAAGTTGATGATATCACCTTCCGGGTCAACGGCAGCGCCGACTACATCCAAATCTATACTGTTACTTTGCGTGGTGTTAGCTGAGACACTACCCGCTATTGGCGCTTCCTGGCGGTTTAAAACAGGAATCTTGGCTGCTTGCTCCCAAAGTAAGGGACTGCCATCGGCAGCAACAGCGC
>JANQIS010000190.1 GCA_028282045.1 Gammaproteobacteria bacterium | reverse complement strand
AAGCCTCAGGATTGAAAAAGCGCCGTTGCTCTGGATTAGTACCACTGCCTGGTCCACCATGAACAAACAACACCGGTTTGCCATCAGGGTTACCGCACTGCTCAACATAAAGCGTATGCTGATCCGAAACGGTGACAAATTGCTGATCATAGGGTTCAATATTGGGGTAGTGTGACATTATAACCATCCTTGTCGAATAAATTCATTTTCTAAAGTTCGTCGTATAATATTATTGCGCAGATCACTAGAGTCTCGATAAGCTCTCTGGTCTACAGCTTCACTATTAATTCGGTTAGCAATGACCTGACAGAAACAGGCCGCATGCAAGCCAAAGGTATTAGCTAACGTAAATAATGTGGCTGATTCCATTTCATAATTAAGCACATTAAGCTGACGCCATTCCTTCAGACTACCCTGAAGTGCCCGTGGGACATAATGTGTATAAGAGTCATAGCGTTCTTGTCCGGGATAGAAAGTATCGCTGGATGCGGTAATCCCCACATGATAATTTTCAATTCCCAATACATCCATGGCCTGATACAGTGACGCAGATAAACGTAGTGAGGCCACGGCAGGATATTCAATCGGAGCATAATGCCGGGAGGCACCATCAAGGCGTACCGCGGCTTTGGTAATAATAAAATCACCTACCCTAATATGTTCCTGAATAGAGCCTGTGGTACCGGCACGTAAGAAATAGCGAACACCAATTTGCGCTAGCTCTTCCATGGCGATGGCCACAGCAGGGCCACCAATACCTGTTGAACAAACTAAAATCGGCGTATCGTGCAGATACGCTAAAAAACTGCGATATTCACGATGAAATGCTAATTCACATGCTTGCGGATCAATAGCCTGAGCAATGTCAGCTACCCGCCCGGGATCACCTGGTACAATAGCGTATTGAGCATGATCAATCATCTTAGCCGATAAGGCAATATGATATTGTTTATCCATAAAAGCATTATTGATGCTTTAAACAAATTAGTATGGCGTTATGGCCTGGAGAAGTAAAGTATATAGATAATCTTAAATTAACCATACAGCTTGAGTGCCATGCGCAATGCTCGACGCAGGGGTTCTGCTGCGCCCCATAGTAACTGATCACCAATGGTAAAACATTGCCACAGGTGTGCATCATGGGCCAAAGGCGCCAAGCGCCCGACGCGAATATCCAGCGAATTGGTCACAGACTGTGGTGTTAATTGCGTTAAAGTGGCTTCACGGTTATTAGCAACCACTCGAGTCCAGGGCGATGAATCTTGAATCAATGCGGTCATTGCCTTAGGTTTGATAGGCTCATTGGTTTTAAAAACCAGTGACTGACTATGGCATTGCAATACCGGCACTCGCACACATAGATACGATAGCGGCAGCGGTTCTGATCGCCCAAGTAAGCGTTGCCCTTCTAATACACCTTTATATTCTTCTTGGCTTTGTCCAGGTGTGGCCTGAGCATCAATCCACGGTAATAAGTTATAGGCATAATGAGTATTACTCGTCTGGCCGGCAGTAGACTCTTGAATCAAGGTTTCCAGCGCCTGGATACCGGCACCGGAAATGGCTTGATAAGTACTACAATGCATCCATTCAATGCAATCTTGCTGCCATAGTGCTGCCGTAGCCAATAACAATAAACTTACTGTACAGTTGGCACCAACCAGGCAAGGATTAGGCTGTGCTAACGCCGTCTCAATGGCCTGAGCGTTAAGCGGGTCTAAAACCAAAGTGGTATTATCTTCATAGCGTAAAGCCGATGCAGCATCTAACCATAGACCAGCCCAACCCTGTTCGCGCAACGGTTGATAAACTGTTTGAGTATAATCACTGCCCTGGGTGGTTAAAATGATGTCACAAGAGGCTACAACATCTAAATCATAAGCATCTTGAAAAACCGCTTCGGTGCTCATCAGCGGCGCTGGCTTACCTGCTTGTGATCCACTGAAAAATACTGCCTGACAATGTTCGAAATCCTGTTCAGCACACATGCGTTGAAACAGCTTTTGCCCGACTAACCCACGCTGACCAATAATACCCACCCGCGTCATCGCAATGCCTGCTCAAGTATCAATGCAGCATTCGTTTGCTCATCACGATATTTCACAATCAAAGCACATTGCATTTGCAAGCCTTGTGCCTGTGCCCACGCATGTGATGCAGGGCGTGAGCCTGGCACCACCACGGCATTAGCAGGAATTTCACTCCCGGGCGCCAGTGCTTGTTCATGCACACAATCATAAATTGGAATACTGCTCGATAATCTAATTCCTGGTGCCAGGACTGCATTACGCCGCACGATAACACCATCTACGACAATGCAACCAGCCCCGATAAAGCAATGGTCTTCAATAATCACAGGTGTGGCATTGACCGGTTCCAGTACACCACCGATCTGCACCCCGGCGGATAGATGCACCTGCTTACCGATTTGAGCACAGGAGCCAACTAACACATGACTGTCAACCATCGTACCGCTGTCGACATATGCACCGATATTGATATAAGACGGCGGCATAATAATCACACCCGATGCCACGTAAGCACCACGGCGCACTGCGCTACCTCGCGGCACAAGGCGTACCTGATCTTGCGGGGTAAATTGGCGCAGCGGCAAGTTATGCTTATCCACATAATCACCCTGCTGTGCCAGATTACCCTGGCGAAAACAGGTCAAGATAAAGGATTTTACTTCACTATTGGCCTGCCACTGTCCTTGCGCATCGCAAGTAGCTGCACGGACCCTACCGTGTTCAAGGTCGTCTAATTGCATGATAGCTAGATATTGTGGTGATAACGATAGTTTGACATCCTCCCCTGCCTAAAGGAAGGGGTTTTACGCGGTTTTGGATAAAGTTATTATTGTTATGTGGCATGCAATACATCCTTCAAACATCTCGTCATGCAAAACATTTACTGCACACCCACCTTATCTTTACGCCCAAGTATCGAAATTAGTTAATAGCCTTAAAGGCGTCTCCAGTTAAGGAGTGTCAGATCAGTCTTAATTTTTACATTTGATGGATGTTGTAGGTCATTTTTGCTCTGAAGCTCAAGAAATACAATACACACTGTTTTGAACAACATGCTATGCTTATCCAAATTGTTTGTAGCAGAGTAGGGCATGAGTGATTCAAAAAGCA
>JANQIS010000189.1 GCA_028282045.1 Gammaproteobacteria bacterium | reverse complement strand
CAATACCCATATTCAGGGTCCGGTAACGTTCTTGCAACGGTAACTGACCCAGCTTCACCAGCAGTTCAAACAATGGCGGTACTGTCCAACTATGGGTGTCAATTTCCACTGCCGTGCCTTCAGGCAATACACGGGGGATGTTCTCTAACAACCCACCACCGGTAATATGTGCCATAGCGTGGATGGGTACACCGGCATCCAGCACAGCATGTACAGGATGGGCATAATTAATATGTGGTGCCAGCAATGCATCAGCAATACTACAACCCAGTTGCGGTATCTGCTGGTGAATCTCATAACCGGCTACTTCAAACAATAATTTACGCGCTAAAGAAAAGCCATTCGTATGCAACCCACTGGAAGCAAAGCCCATCACCACATCACCAGGCTGCACACTGCTGCCATCGATAATGCGGCTTTTCTCTACCACACCAGTGACGATGCCCACCAAATCGTGCTCACCTGGCAAATAAGTATCAGGCATCTCGGCTGTTTCACCACCAACCAGTGAAACCTCATTTTGCACACAAGCCTGGCTCATGCCCTTCACGATCACTTCAATACGCGCCGGATCGAGCTTGTCATTAGCAATGTAATCCAGCATGGTCAGGGTTTTGGCACCCAGCACCAAAATGTCGTTAGAGCAGGCCGACAATAAATCATGGCCCAGTTGGTCAAAACGATCTGCCATGCGTGCCACGATGGTTTTAGTCCCCACACCATCAATACTTTGCACCATAATCGGGTGCTGGTAATTCACCAGCGCTGCTTTGAGGTCAAACATGGCACCAAAGCCCCCAATCCCACCCATCACATGCGCAGAAAAAGTGCGCTTAACATGGGTTTTAATACGGGAAACTGCTTCATTGCCGGCCGCAATATTAACACCGGCATCTTGATAAGTAATGGCCACGGGCATACTGAAAGATTTATTTAATTGGTTAGCATTGTATCGGTTCTAGGGCTATCAGCTCAATAGTATAGCTAGCTGATCGTCAATAATATCATTTACACTTGTTGACGTAAGCCATCACGCCACGTGGCATACAAATCGGCACTGGCCCACGTAGTGCCGTTGAGGGCCAATTGCGGTGTATCAGTTACTCGCCCGATCACCTCGCTATCCATATGATATTGATCAAAGCAATCTGATACTTGATCCAAATGTATAGTCGGCACCGCTAAAATAAAGCCAGGTGCCTCGTTAAATAACTGTGTTGGCACCGCGTCGTCTATACCTGAAATATCAGCGTTAACTCCCAACCGGGTACCAAACGTCATTTGTGCTAATGCGACCGCAACACCACCATAGTAAATCGCTTTGGCTGCTTGCACACCACCGGTTTGCATCGCTGCCATTACCGCATGGTGCTGGCGTGTTAATTGCTGCAAATTCGGCTGGGGTAAATCGCCGCCTAACTGACCATGCAACTGGTGTAAAACACTGCCACCAAGCGCCTCAGTTCGTGCACCGACCAATATTAACAACGAGCCAGACTGCTTCAACTGAGGGGTAATCGCCTGGTCAATATGCACCATTTTACCAAGACAACTGATCATCGGGCTGGCAGGAATGGCGCCATTAGGCGATTCATTATACAGCGACACATTACCAGCAACAATTGGCGTTGGTGCTTGAGGGTGTTCAAACAAGGTCAACGTCTCACACGCCGCTTTCAGGCCACGAACTGCCTCGACCAACTCCCACATCTGCTCTGGTTTTTCCGGATTACCAAAACACAAACAATCTGTTATAGCCTGCGGCATAGCACCCACTGCAATCACGCTTTGCATCGCCTGTATCACAGCATTGACCGTTGCCCAATAAGGATCAATGCGCCCATAACGAGGATTGTCCGCTACCGCCAAAGCAATGCCGACATCGCGAATGGCTTGGGGAAAGTCACGGTGATTGTACGGCACCATCACACCGGCATCAGCCTGACCACGCTCTATAATGCTGCGACCTTGCACTTGCTTGTCATAGCATTCGCCAATCACCTCGGTGCTGGCGATATTCTCGTGCGCCAATAGCTCAGGCAAGGTGGTGGCGATATCAATTTGTGGTAACTGCACTGAAACAAATTCACGCACTGGCTCACTATAAGGGCGCTCATAAACAATACCTTCAGTGATATCTTTGGCCCTGGCATCAATCAAGGTTTCACTTCGATAAGTAACATGATAACGGTCATCTTCGCGGATCTTACCTACGATAGTCGCGCACGCGCCTTCAGATACTTCAGGCAGCGCATATTCTTCATTGTAATGCGCCAGAATCGTTGTTGTCAGCTCAGGATGACACACCCACATATAACGCTCTTGGGTTTCTGAGCACAACACCACCGCAGGGTTAAGATGCGCCATACTAACGTGTACGTCATCCAGCCACACTTCAGCGCCATAGCCACCAGTTTGTGCCAGCTCAACACTAGCACAAGCAATACCACCAGCGCCTAAATCTTTAAAACCCACCTTGCTCCAGGCTTTTCTAGCTTTGATTTTTTTAAACAACGCATAGTTGGCCTTAAGCAACATACGCCCTAAAAACGCATTAGGCTCCTGCACTGCACCACGATTGGCTTCTTTGTTGTCTTCTTCCAGGTCAATTGAGGCAAAACTCGCCCCGCCAAAACCGCTATTGTCGGTAGGTTTGCCGACCAAAATCAAATCATAACCCATAGCATTTTCCGGTGCATAAGAATGCGTGATATAGTCTTCACACACCGCACCCAAAGTTACCGCAGTGACCAAACAATTGTCATTGTACTGGCTGTCAAATTGCACATCCCCAGTTAAGTTAGGTACACCCAGCGCATTACCATAACTGGCAATTCCTTCAACCACACCCTCGTAAATCCAATGGGTTTTATGCTCTGACAAATCACCAAAACGCAGGCTATCGGCATTAGCAATCACCGTGGCACCCATGCAGCACACATCACGCACATTACCGCCAATACCAGTGGCAGCGCCTTCAAACGGCACGATTTGTGACGGGTGGTTATGCGACTCATGGCTAATGGCAATGCCCCAGCGCCGACCGGCCTCATCTTCGGCCATCGCTACCACACCGGCGTCTTCTTTGGCACCGAGAATCACGTTAGGCCCGTCAGTGGTAAGCGTTTTAAGATGGATGCGTGAACTTTTATAAGAGCAGTGCTCGGAGCCTTGGATACCCCACAAGATGCATTCCGATAAACTCGGGGCACGACCAAGCAAATCCTGCACTTTAAGCGCTTCCTCGGGCTTTAATGCAATATTATAATCGACCAGCGTCTTTTGACGTTGAGCAGCGGACATAGCAGTGAAATCAAAGTGCGGGTTATCAATGGCCATGGGGCTTAGCCTGGATATTTTACCATGTGCAGATGGTAGGGAATTCAGGTGGCAAAAGCAATTGCAAGACGGTGGCAGTAGTCTTGGCATGAGATAGATTTTTATTCTATACCAAGCTAACACCCACAACGACGCCGGCATAACACTATTATCAATGCAAAGCAGAGATATTTGGAAGAAGTTATCACTGAAATTTTAAGCCAAGCAGGGTAGGGCAGTATTCATTACATATTATTCAACGTAGGAAGTGCTGACACGCCAATCCTTTAAAATAAATTGCTCATTAGGCATGTGTAAGAGCATCTGAGTAATTTGAGAAGCGCTTCTTCAGGAGAAATTAATTTATCATCTCGTTTAAACTTTTCAAAAATGGCCTGGCTTGAAAAATGCTTTTTATGCTTTTCATCTCTAAGGTTCATTTGCATATCGGTATCAACAATTCCAGGTTGTACAGAACCAAAAAGTATACCCTCGCCGAGTAATTCCTCTTTAAATGCATTATATGCCATTAATAGCGCTGATTTAGTAATTGAATATACACTCAGACCAGGCAACGTTGTATGAGCTAATCCTGAGGATATATTAAGTATTCTTGTGCCGGCTGACATGAGAGAGTACAAATCTTGTGTTAAAAATATCGGCGCTTCTAAATTAATGGAAATGGCGTTTTTCCATTCTTCAAGCGTTACTTCAATTAGAGGCTTTAAAGGTTCTACAGTCGCGGCATTGTGCACCAAATACTGTAAATTACACCCAGAGAGTGTCTGCACCGTGCCATCTGAAGCTCAAGAAATACAATACACACTGTTTTGAACAACATGCTATGCTTATCCAAATTGTTTGTAGCAGAGTAGGGCATGAGTGATTCAAAAAGCA
>JANQIS010000172.1 GCA_028282045.1 Gammaproteobacteria bacterium | reverse complement strand
TTGCCGGTCGTGAATTTGGTCGAGTACGCGCTATGTTGGATGAAGCCGGCAAAGCAGTGAAATCAGCGGGTCCATCCATTCCGGTTGAGATTCTTGGGCTTTCCAGCGCACCAGAGGCGGGCGATGAATTTGCTGCGGTGGCTGATGAGAAGAAAGCGCGTGAAGTGGCACAATTTCGTCAGGAGAAATACCGTTCGCAACAGTTGTCTCGCCAGCAGGCCACCAAACTTGATAATTTGTTTGAGCGGATGGGGCAGGAAGCGGCAGATCAGCAAGAGCTCAATGTGGTGATTAAGGCCGATGTACAAGGTTCAGTAGAGGCTATCCGTGATGCTTTAATGAAGCTATCAACCGATGAAATTCAGGTGAAATTAGTCGCCAGTGGTGTCGGTGGTATTACGGAATCGGATATTAACCTGGCCTTGGCTTCCAAGGCGGTATTGTTTGGCTTTAACGTGCGTGCGGATGGCTCAGCGCGTAAGTTGGCAGAGAAAGAAGAAATTACCATTCGCTATTACAGCGTGATTTACGATTTGATTGACGATGTGAAGAAAGCCATGTCTGGTATGCTTTCTCCTGAATTGAAAGAAGAGATTATCGGTATTGCTGAAGTACGCGATGTGTTCCGCTCACCGAAACTGGGTGCCATTGCTGGTTGTATGGTGATCGAAGGTATGGTCAAGCGCAATAATCCGATTCGGGTATTGCGTGATAACGTGGTGATCTACGAAGGCCAACTGGAGTCGTTACGTCGTTTTAAAGATGATGTTAATGAGGTCCGACAGGGCATGGAGTGTGGCATTGGTGTGAAGAACTATAATGATGTTAAAGCCGGTGATCAGATCGAAGTGTTCGAGACCATTGAAGTGGCTCGTGAGATTGAGTAATGGCCAAGCGCGATACTAATCGCCCGCGTAAAGTGGGCGATTTAATCCACCAAACTTTAGCTCAGATGTTACAGCGTGAGGTAAAAGACCCGCGGGTTATTGGTGTGAACATTACTGATGTGGAGGTCTCTGGAGATTTGGCCTATGCTAAAGTGTATTACTCGGTGATGGATATTACTAAAGCCCAACAGGCCCAAGAGGGGCTGACCAAAGCCAAAGGTTTTTTAAAGCGCCTGATTGGCCAACACTGTGATTTACGTATTGTTCCACAATTACATTTTCAATTTGATGATACCGCCCAAAAAGCCTCAGAGATTGAGCGCTTGATTCAAATTGCCTTGCATGGTAAGAAGTAATGGATGATTCTTTTACATGCCAGAGACATTACCCCTCTCCAAAATTGCATGCAATTTTGACTTTCCTGAAAGAGAGTGGATGTTACTCCCTTTGATGAGGTAAACATAGTTGATTTACTGCCATAGGAACGAGATTGCCGCGCTCACGTTGTTCGCTCGCACAAGGTAAAAATGAAAGGATTTTTCTTGCAGCAAGGCCAGAGCTGTTTTGAATCCCCGGGAGTGTATGAATAATACGGCAAAACAGTACCTGAAGTAGAATGGATTTCGCTCAGTTTGCGTTTAGATTCGGTACTTCTGACAGAGCAAAATGAATAATGGGGAATCTTGCAAAAAGTTTTCAAAGTATTTTTGTTTGAGACAAGGCGTAAGTATTTTTCTGCGCCGGGGACAGTACAGTAGTACGGCCCCAAGCAGAAAAATGCGGCAACGCAGTATCATGCGAAAAGACGAAGAAAAATTTAGCGGCGCCAGAATGCCGGGGATAGCAAAACCAATATAGTAAATACCTCCAAACGTCCTAACAACATGGCCAATGACAACACCCAGCGCGCGGTAGCGCTGATAGTACCAAAGTTGGCGGAGACCTCACCCAGGCCAGGTCCGGTGTTGGAGATGCAGGTGGCTAAAGCGGAGAAGGCGCTGACGATATCCATACCGGTGGCCATCAGCAACAGCCAGAAAATTAAAAATACTGATACGTAAGCAGCCAGAAAAGCCCATACCCCGCTCATGACACGATCAGGGACCACTTGATTGCCTAATTTAAGTGGGAACATGCCGCTGGGGTGAATCAGGCGATTAATCTCACGGCCAATCTGACGATGAAACAATACAACACGAATGACCTTCACACCGCCGGTGGTAGAACCGGCACAAGCCCCAATCATACCGATAAGTAGCAGCATAACAGGTAAAAATAGCGGCCAGACATTGTAGTGCATGTCAGAGACAAATCCAGTGGTGGTCATGAATGAGACTACTTGGTAGTAGCCGTTGAGAATAGATTGTGCCAAGTGATGGTGATAAGCACCTATAAATAAAATAATACTCGTTACCAGACCCAGTATTAATAATAAGGCAACATAGGCTTTGAACTCACTGTCATGCCAGTAAGTTTTCAGATTCAGGCGATGGAAGGCGACAAAGTGGAGTGAAAAATTGGTACCTCCCAAGATCATAAACACCATAGAGATGATATAAATAATGGCATGGGGATAATAAGCAATACTGGCATTATGCGGCGCATAGCCGCCCGTGGAAATAGTGGAAAAAGCATAGCACACTGCATCAAACACACTCATGCCTCCAGCCCAATAACACAGTGCACACAGCACATTTAAGCCAACGTAGATGATCCACAGAGCCTTAGCTGTTTCGGTAATGCGTGGTGTGAGTTTGTTATCTTTCATCGGGCCGGTGGTTTCTGCTTTATATAACTGCATACCACCAACACCAATCAACGGCATGATAGCCACGGCTAATACGATAATTCCCATACCACCGAGAAACTGTAACTGCTGACGATAATACAAAATCGACATCGGTAGGCTGTCGATATTGGCGATTGCCGTGGCGCCAGTGGTTGTCAGGCCGGAAATACATTCAAACAAACAGTCAGACCAAGATAGGTGTGGCTGAGGTGAGAGCCAAAACGGTAGAGCACCATAAATCCCCAACACTGCCCAGATCAGGAAAACCACTAAAAAGCCATCACGTGAGCGCAACTCAGCATGGGACCCCTGTCCCCATAGCCACAGCAGTAAACCGGTGGCAAAGGTAATACCAAAAGAGGTCCAAAATGGCATTTCATTATGTTCGTGATAGTGCAGTGAAATCAACACAGGCGTGAGCATACTGAGGCTGAAAAACATCAAGATGACACCAAGAACTTTGGCACAAGGTCTGAACTTCACGATAATTACCTATATAAAATCTGGGGATACGCTGAGCAATTTTTCAAGTTGCGGCACATTGCGTCGGTCTAAAACCATGATTAAATGATCTGAGGCTTCAATCACGGTGTCTTCTTCAGCCATGATAATCTCCTCCCCGCGTGCCAGAGCGCAAATTTTGGTGCCGGCCGGCCATTTGACTTTGCCGATAGTGCGCCCCACTACCTTAGACGCTTTTTTGTCACCATGCACAACGATTTCCAATGCCTCGGCAACACCATTAGGAAAAGCGTAGAGTGAGACAATATCCCCTTTGCGTAAATAAGTAAGGATCTTGCTACCGGTAATGCGTTGTGGTGAGAGTGCCATGTCGACATCCGGGCTGCGTTCAATCAGAAAATGGGCATAAGTTTGACGATTGACTAAGGCAATCGTAGTTTTGGCGCCCAGACGTTTGGCCACGATCGCTGACATAATATTGGCCTCATCATCATTCGTGACCGAGCAAAACATATCGACTTCGTCAATGCTTTCGCTTTGTAGTAGCTCGGTATCAGCCGAGTCACCCATCAGCACCACTGTGTTATGTAATTGTTCGGCTGCTTTTTCACATTGCTCAGAGTCACGCTCAAGGATTTTAACCTTATAGTTATCTTCCAGGCGTTTGGCCAATGCCATGCCAATATTCCCGCCGCCGGCAATCATGATGCGCCGATACCTTAATTCTGATTGTAGCAGGGCTTGGGTTGTGGCACTTAGGTCCTCTGCTGCAGCATAGTAGAACAATAGGTCATGCGGTTCAATGACCAGGTCGGGTGTGGCCGGTGTGGCTTGATCATTGCGTAATACGCCCATAATACCGGCTTTAAGGTCAGCCAGATCATGGCTTAATTCCATTACTTTACGCCCACACAGGCTACCTAATGGAGTAGCACGCACCGCAGCCATTTGCAGTTTGCCTTGTGCAAAATCCAGCAATACTGCCGTACCGGGGTGCTCAATCTGGCGTACTAAACGGTCGGTAACCAGTTCCGCCGGATTGATAATGGTGTCGATGTTAAGCTGGTTATCTTCAAAGAGCTGTGGGTAATCATCAAAGTGATGCCCCCGGACTCGGGCGATCTTGGTGGGCGTTTTAAATAAGGCATAGCTTACCTGACAGGCAATCATGTTAACTTCATCACTGCTGGTCACAGCGATCAACATGTCAGCATCTTCACCACCGGCTTGCTCCAAAACACGTGGATCAGCGGCATAACCTTGCACAGTGCGCACATCCAAACGGCTTTGGATGCGCGTTAAGCAGTCAGGGTTCATATCAACCAAGGTAATATCGTGTTCAAGCGATAGTGATTGAGCCAATGTGGTGCCAACCTGACCGCCACCGAGTATTAAAATCTTCATAAGCAATAGGTTATTGATTACTGCCGGCTATTTTAGCTTGGATACTCCACCATGTCACTTGATACTTATCCTCAAAGCAGCGTCATTATTCACATCCGCATTTCATTGGACACAAGTCAATTCTGCCGTCGGAATGATCGTCCTATTATCTGGCTGCCCAGCAAAGACCAAGGAGTTTTTTGGTGTCACCAAAGGTATATGATCAGTGGGCGATTGATCACTAACACTCTGCCAAGCCCGTTGGTAGTCTATTTGTGCTTTACCTTTACCGTCTTCATACTGTTTTTGGTATTGATTGCGCTGCTCACTATGGATAGCCGTGCTTTGCTCAAAATCCTGGCAAGACTCATGTGTACCTTGCCATTGCTTACGTTGAAATGTAAGCAGGTTAACTGCACCTTGCTTGAATAATGATGGTCTAGCGAATAACCTTTTTATCCAACTGCTCGATTTCAGATTTGATAGTTTCTGAGAAAGGTCATCAAGGGCGGTCTTCCCATTTTCAATCATTTTGAAAAAGTTTCCTTGATTTACCATGTCGTTATCTGAGAATTGAGTATACGTACTTGTATTTGTCAATTCACATACACCACTATCGGCTAGCGTTTTAGACAGTAATGTCAGCATACATGCCATGACTAATTTTTCTTTATCAATTTTAGATAAAAAATACAGCCTATGTTCTCGGCATTTAGTATCTACTACTTGGCGTAACTGCCGAAAAGCTGTGTTAAAATCAAACCGTTGACTTTTAAAGCTTATTTTTGGAATAAAATTAGATGTTTCATTTGCAACAACGGCATCAATGACTTTTCTGCGTTTGCTGTTCCTATTCTTATCAATAAGAGTTTGAGCTGTTTGAGCTAACTGGTCGCCCGTTAGTTTTAAAAGATCAAATTTATTCCTTGCCAAAGCTGTGTCGATAACTATTCCTGGTGGTATTGTGACTAGAGTGGATGGAGCATCATCATTTGAGCGAAGACGTATTTGTGGGTTCAACAAAGACCGCACTGATTGATCGGCAGTTCCTGTCAGAGCATCATTTTTTTCCTGGTGCGTTGTTTGTAACTGTTCCACCTGGTTTTTATAAGCCTGATTTGCATTTAATAAACCAGTTACTGCCTGGTGTATCGGTTCTGATTGCAATTGATCAAGTTGCTGTTGAATACGCTCAAGAGACTCAAGGTGATCACCGCTAATTTCACTATATTGCAACTCTTTGGCTTGTGTCATCAAATTGCTAGCTTGCTCCTTGACACGGTTTAATTGGTTAATAACTTGCCTGTGCTGCCCATGATGCTGTTCGCCAAGACAGGTGACTTGTTTGAATTTCTCTAAATCTCGGCCAATGGCGGTGTGCCATTCCTTGAGGTTGGCAATTAATGCTGTTTGTTTACGGCTGAATTCGGCCTGGGCCACTTGACTGACTGATGGTGATTGGTCAAGTTGTTGTTGGGCTTGTTGGAGTTTTTGGTGTTCAGTCGCAAGATTTGCTGCAGCTAAATCAATTGAGCTTGTAGATCTAATTGCCTCAAGCTGTTTAGATGGCTCGCTTGTGGCTGTTGTGTTAC
>JANQIS010000146.1 GCA_028282045.1 Gammaproteobacteria bacterium | reverse complement strand
CAACAGTTTGCCCAACATCACGATCTGGTCCTTGATTGGCAACGCACTGATACAACATCATTTCCCTCTGGCCATATTCCTTATTGTGCTTATATAACTTGTGCGCCCTCGCCAGATAACCTCCATAAGATTTGGCAGTTTTTTACCGAACAGCAAATTACCATTACCGCTTGTGATCTCACTGAGCATCGCTACCAACACACCAACACCCTGGTACAACAATGTGTGGTAAATTTATTAATACCGATTGATTTCTCACTGGGTAATATTCGCGAAAGTTTTATGGTATTTTGTGATGAAAATAACTTTGACGCCTTTATTGAGCCACAACGCTAAGGAGCAACACCGTGTCAGCGATTGATTTTACTTTTCAAGCCACCTCTGATTGCCATGGCAAGCTATCAGACTACCGGGGCAAGAATGTGGTGCTGTATTTTTACCCTAAAGACAGCACCCCGGGTTGCACAACAGAAAGCAAAGACTTTAGTGCACTTTATGATGCCTTCGTTGCCCACAACACTGTGGTTTTTGGCATTTCTAAAGATAGCTTAGCTTCTCATGAAAAGTTTAAGGCTAAGCACAATATGCCCTTTGAATTGATCAGCGACCCTGATGAGACTATTTGCCGACAGTTTGACGTAATCCAACTCAAGAAATTTATGGGCAAGGAATATATGGGGATCGTGCGCAGTACGTTCTTGATTAATCCGGTTGGTGAAATTGCTCAACAGTGGTGCGGCGTTAAAGTCAAAGGCCATGCACAAGCGGTTTTACAAGCTGTCAAAGCTTTAAGTTAAAGCCTAGTATAAGCCCGCTCGGCTGCCCAACTGGTTTTAATAATCGATTCCAAGCTGGTAAACTGCGGCTGCCAGCCAAGAATCTGCCTGGCTTTAGAAGCATCAGCGATCAAGTATGCCGGATCTCCAGCACGACGTGGAGCATCCGTGACGCTAATAGGTTTGCCGGTTACCTGGCGTGCCACGTCAATCACTTCCTGAACTGAAAAACCCTGGCCGTTGCCTAAGTTAAATTGGTCACTGGTGTTCTCACGACATAAGGAGTCCAGCGCTAACACGTGTGCTTCACACAAGTCCGTGACATGAATGTAATCACGCACACAAGTGCCATCAGGCGTATCGTAATCACGGCCAAACACCTTGATATCCTGACATCGTCCGGAAGCTGCCCGCATATCCAGAGGGATCAAATGTGTTTTAGGATCATCATGCTCTCCCAAGCGCCCTTTGGCATCGAAACCAGCCGCATTAAAATAACGCAGACAAATGCTTTTCAAGCCATAGGCCTGGTCATAATCCTGGAGTATTTGCTCCACCATCCATTTAGAACGGCCATACGGGTTAATCGGCAATTTAGGGTGCTGAAGGTCGATCGGTGTATATTCAGGATTACCATAAACTGCCGCGGTGGATGAAAAGATAAAGTACATCACACCGCCACGACGCATCGCATCGAGCAGTGTGAGCGTATTCACCACGTTATTGCGATAATACTTATCTGGATGGCTAACCGATTCACCCACTTGAATAAAGGCAGCAAAATGCATTACTGCATCAATCTGGTGTTGTTGAAATAGCCGGTCTAATAAAGCCTGATCAGCAATCGAACCTTTAATGAAATGCGCTGCTTGGGCAACATTGTCACGATGGCCATAAGACAAATCATCCAGTACGATGACTTCATGATCTTTTTCAAGCAAATGCAAAACCATATGTGAGCCAATATAACCGGCCCCGCCAACAACCAGAATTTTCATCAATTATAAATGTTTAATGATCTCGTAACTGATCCCTATGATAATCAAAATGATGATCACATTACCACTAATGCCAAGCCCCAGGCTTCTCCACCAGCTCCAAAAACCCTTTGGCGCCTCAACTTGTGGTGTTTGGTCCGGCGCTGTACTACCAACACCTTTTTGATCATATTCCACATGGCTGTTTTCAGTTTTATCTTGTGCGGTCTTTTGCACATTATCCGCCACTTTAGATGCAGCCGTTTTTGTCGCAGCGGGTTTTTTGGCTGCAGGTTTCTTGGCAGCGGCAGTGGTCTTTTTCGCGGCTGAGGCCGGCTTGTTAGCAGCCGTTGATTTACTTGCAGTAGCTTTCTTTGCTGTCGTCGTTTTTTTAGCAGTAGACGTTGTTTTCTTTGCTGCAGGTTTTTTCGCTGCAGGCTTCTTCGCTGCGGGAGTTTTTTTCTCTTCAGCCACCCGAGTGTCCCCCTTCTATACGTTCAATGTCATCGTCTTTTATACAGGCACCTACCTGTATTTCAATGAATTCTAGCAGGTCATTGCCAGTATTGGAAATTTTATGTGCCACAGCAAGGGGAACATAACAAGATTGATTCTCTGACAACGACAAACACTCGCTATCCAATTGCACTTGAGCCTGCCCTTTTACCACCACCCAATGCTCGGTACGCATTTGATGGCGCTGCAGCGCAATAGCCTGGCCAGGCTTTATTACCACACGGCGCACTTGAAAACCCTGGCGCTCAATCAATAACTCATGATAGCCCCATGGACGAAACTGGCGTGTATGATGCAAGCGTTCACTGCGCCCGGCATGCGTGAGTTGTTCAACTAAAGATTTGACCTGTGCAGCAGAGTCTTTCGGTGCAACCAATACAGCGTCTGAAGTCTCAATCACCACATGATTATCCAGACCAATGACGGCCAATAAGCGACTCTCTGCCCGTAAATAACTATTAGTGACATGATCAGTAATGACATCACCTTGAATCACATTGCCTTGCGCATTGGCATCAGATGCCTGTGCTAACGCACCCCACGTGCCAACATCACTCCACCGGGCATCGAGTGGAATCATAACAGCATGACCGGTATGCTCCATCACAGCATAGTCAATAG
>JANQIS010000153.1 GCA_028282045.1 Gammaproteobacteria bacterium | reverse complement strand
AGTGGAGTTGCCATCAATCAGCCAATGCTCAATATCACTAACCTGTTGCGCCAACACACTGGCAAAAGTGTTGGCAATGGTGCTAGCTGCATTAAAGCAAACCGTAATGATGGTGAGTTTAGGCTGTTGCATCATTAGGTGTTAAACCACTATCTGTATGAATATAAATTTTAGAGTTATAAGCACTGGCGAAAAGCAGATAATCGTTCTTAAGCAAAAACTGATGCATAGGTGAGTCCATTGCCATTAGATTATGAGTGAACTGTTCAACCAACACCACTCTCGGGATAAAGCGTCGCCAGTCATTTGATAGTAATACCGCCATATCATGGCCTTCTGCATCAACTGACATAAAGTCTATGTCCTGGTTTGCCGGCAGATGTTGATGCAATAGCGCCTCTAGCCGCTGAGTATTCAGACTCACTGTTTGCGTTAAACGAAATGGCGTATCCTGCTCAATTTGCTGCGCTCTAATGGGGTCAAAGGTATTGAGCGCCGGATCGTTAAAGCAAAAAAACTCCGCTTGTTTTTCTTCTTGCGCAATCGGCACCTCCAAATTGATATCTCTAGGCCGTGCTTTCATAAAAGGCTTCATCGAGCCAGGCATGGCGTCAATATTAATCCCACACCAGCCTTTACGGTAAAAATAATAGGTATTGGAAAAACGCCAAGGATGATGGGCGCCGATGTCTACATAGAAACCCTTGTCCTGCCCTTCAAACAAACGGCGCAATATCATATCTTCGCCTTCTTGAGAATAACACAAACGAGCATGAAAGAACGGACTCTTTGATTTAATTTTTTGCTTGATTGCATTAAAACACATCCATCTACTCCAGATTTAAGTAATACAAAAGCGTATTCTGCAGGCCTTGCTCTAAATTGGTTCGTGGCGCCCAGGCAAGGGTTTGCTTGATATATTCAATATCAATCGCATAACGCCAATCATGCCCGGGACGACCCGTCACAAAACTGATCAGTTGCGCAGAGTCTTTCTCGCCGGTCAGGTGATCGTAATGCTGACACAGTTTAGTTACCAACGCTATATTACTGATCTCACACTCACCACCAACATTATACACTTGGCCGATCTCGCCCTGATGAACAATACGGTCAATAGCTTGGCAGTGGTCCTCAACGTAGAGCCAATCGCGGATATTACTACCATCACCATACACTGGAATGGGTTGACGCTGTTGTAGTGAGCGAATCACGGTAGGAATCAATTTCTCTGCGTGCTGATGAGGGCCGTAATTATTCGAGCAATTGGAAGTTGTTACCGGCAGCCCATAGGTGTGATGGTAAGCCCGCACAATATGGTCTGATGCTGCCTTTGATGCCGAATAGGGGGAATTGGGTCGATAAGGTGATTGCTCAGTAAATGCAGGATCATCAGCCACCAGCATGCCATAAACCTCATCAGTGGAGATGTGGTGGAACCGGCATCGCGCTGAGTTGAGATCAAACTGCTTCCAATAGGCCAACGCCGCTTTAAGCAACGAATGGGTCCCCACCACATTGGTTTGAACAAACGCATCAGGCCCGGAAATGGAGCGGTCTACATGACTCTCGGCAGCAAAATGCACCACGGTATCAAGCTGATATTCTTGTAGCAATCGAGTCACCAAAACGGTGTCGATAATATCACCGGGCACAAAGTGATAGTTTGGTAAATCTGCCACTGCTGACAAATGATTTAAGTCGGCAGCATAGGTGAGCTTATCTAAATTCACGATAACCGTGTCAGGATGGTGTTTAAGCCAATAAACGATAAACTGGCTACCAATAAAACCAGCACCGCCGGTTACCAATAAATGTTTAGGTTGGTATGCCATTACTGCGCTCCCGGTAAGAGCGACATTAAGTAATTGCCATAGCCACTTTTTATTAATGGCCGCGCCAAATCGGCTAGCTGCTGATCATTGATGTAGCCTTTGCGCCAGACAATTTCCTCGGCACAGGCAATTTTCATACCGGTGCGCTTTTCTATCACTGCGACAAAATGAGCTGCATCTAACAGTGCATCCGGGTTGCCGGTATCTAACCAGGCAAAGCCACGGCCAAAGCGCTCCACATGTAATTGCCCTGCTTTTAGGTAGCAACGGTTCAAATCGGTAATTTCCAATTCACCACGTGCCGATGGTTTGAGCTGCCTGGCCCATTGTACTGCCTGTTGATCATAAAAATATAATCCGGTCACAGCATAGTTTGATTGCGCTTTAGTCGGCTTCTCTTCCAATGAGATAGCTTGATTGTGTTGATCAAAAGTCACCACACCAAAATCTTGTGGGTTTTTAACCGGATAAGCAAACACGGTGGCACCGGCTCTTGCTGTTGCAGCTTCCAGCACATGTGTCCACTCATCGCCGTAAAAAATGTTATCGCCCAAGATCAAACACACTTTATCCTGGCCAATAAACTCCGCCCCAATAATCAATGCATCAGCTAGCCCTCTGGGCGCATCTTGTACTGCGTAGCTGATGCTAATACCCCACTGCTGGCCATTGCCCAAAACAGCTTGAAACAACGCTTGCTCGCCAGGGTTAGTGATCACTAGAATATCTTTAATCCCAGCTAACAATAAGGTCGATAACGGGTAATAAATCATCGGCTTATCATAAACTGGCAATAGCTGCTTACACACCGCTTGAGTGCAAGGCCACAAGCGTGTCCCATTGCCACCTGCCAGAATGATACCTTTAGTCATACAAATAAACCTTTATTTAAAGTTGTTATCGGCTTCTGACTTGCTACAAAATACAAGTTCTCTCTATTAGGAAATCGAGTCGTTAAAACAACAACATTTTTAAAGAACTTCTCTAAAAATTGTTTTAAGTCTTCAGCACTACCAAAGAATGCCCTTTCTTTGTGAAATAGTGACGACGGGTCTGATTGGTTAATTACTGTCGAACCAGAAAATAGCCCCTTACTCCCGAGAGCCAATCTAATATTCACAATTAACGGCTCTAATGCATCTTTAGGGATATAATCAAGTGCACTATCACAAATAATATTTTGATAACTCCCCTTAGGAAAGTTCAACAAAATATCAAGACATCTGAATTCAATATTGGATCGGCGATAATACTTCTTAGCATGCCTGATGGCAGTAGAGTTATGATCTACTGCCACAATGCTCTCAGCTCTTTCTGCATAAAAGCGACTGGTATAAAAGCCATCGCCACAGCATAACTCTAAAACCCTTGCATTCATCTGCACAAAAAAGTTATTAAACACCCCTCGCTCAACCCAGTGTGAAGTAGACCAAACGTACTGATCAATTAAATGATCATACCAATCAGGACAACGTTGACCTGACCATTGTAACTTTAATTGAACACGATAAGTGAGTTTTAGTAATTTACGTAAAATTACATTAATTGTTTTTGTCACTATCAAGAGCACAGGTCTACCTCGCACCAGGTTATTTTTTTATAAAAAAATCTGAAATTAACTCACATATCCTTGGCACCTGATCAAGCATGCCTGGCCAAAGTGGCAGTCGCAAAAGCCGATTATAATGACTGGACGTAACCGTCATATCAGAACCCACTCGTCCAAATCTCTTTCCTGCAGGAGAATCATGCAGTGGCACATAATGAGACACTGCATCTATACCATGTACGGATAAATATTCTTTCAAAGACAATTTCATATCCTCATCAGGCATACGAAGAAAATACATGTGCCCGTTATGCTGACATCCTTTAGGCACCGAAGGAAGTTGCACACCAATACTCTGATCAAGATTCTTCAAATAATCGTGATATGCATTCCAAATCTTCACCCTCGTGGACGTAATTTGCGCTATCCGAGACAATTGAGAATGTAATAACGCTGCAACAAACTCACTTGGCACATAAGAAGAGCCTATGTCCTGCCATGTATACTTATCAACCTTCCCCTCGCAAAAAGACTCTCTATTAGTTCCCTTTTGCCAAACCACCTTGGCACGCTCAACCACTTCAGGATCATTGATTAAAAGGCATCCCCCATGTCCACAATGAATATTTTTAGTGTAGTGAAAACTGATGGCGCCAAATGAACCAAAAGTTCCCAAATACTTCCCATAGTAAGTTGCCCCGATACACTGTGCAGCATCTTCGATAACACACAGGTTATATTTAGCAGCAATCGCCTGAATACATTTCATATCACAAGCTATCGCAGCATAATGCATAACAACGATGGCTTTTGTCTTACAAGTGATTGCCGTTTCAATTGCTTCCGGATCGATATTCATCGTTTCCGGTAAACAATCAACAAAAACAGGGACCGCCCCCCGCATCACGAATGCTGTTGCTCCTGTCACGAATGTGTAAGATGGCATAATAACCTCATCCCCAGGCTTTAAATCACATAAAATAGCAGCCATCTCTAATGCATTAGTACAAGAGTCTGTCAATAAAGCAGTTTGCGCGCCAGTAAGTTTCTCAAGTGTCTTGCGGCAAGATTGAGTATATTTACCATTATCCTCAAAGTTATCATTACAGACTCGTGCAACTTCTTCCTTATCAGCTTCATAAGTAAAATAGTTAAAAGGGATTTTTTTCATAAAATTGTCTCACATAATTGGCTGA
>JANQIS010000117.1 GCA_028282045.1 Gammaproteobacteria bacterium | reverse complement strand
GTCTACAACCTTATTTGCCTTGATCCAGTTGATTCATGAATGTCTACATGCACGCGGTGGTTTAGTAACTACTGGTGCTAATACCGCTGGTGCGTGGCTGGCTGGTGCCGTGCCACATCGTGGTGTGGGCGGACAAAAAGTCACCGCGGGCCGTCATGCCGGCTCCATGTTAACGGGCAAAGCATTGAAGGCCTATTTACTATTGAATCTGGAGCCTGAGTTTGACGGTGTGTATGGTCATGCCGCGATGAAACAGTTGAGTAAAGCTGATTTTGTTGTCTCACTGACACCGTATTTTGGTGCCGGTACTCAACAATACGCTGACATGGTCTTGCCGATTGCCACCTACGCTGAAACTGCCGGCACCTATATTAATGCCATGGGGGAATGGCAGAGCTTTAAAGGCGTTGCTAAACAAGTGGGCGAAAGTCGTCCGGCCTGGAAAGTACTGCGGGTGATTGCCAACTTTATGGACGTATCGGGTTTTGACTACGTTTCCAATCAAGAGGTTTTGCAAGAATGCCGCGATCAGATCACGGTGGCCAAAGCGGGTATTGAAGCCATTGAGTTGCCCAAAGCATTGCCAAAAACATCCGCCAAACCACAATGTGTGAGTTACGTGCCGATTTATGCCGTTGATGGGATTGTGCGCCGTTCAGCGCCCTTACAAGCAACACATGATGCTAATGTGACTGCAATGATTCATCCGGAGCTGGCGAAAAAATTGGCGCTTGAAAGCGGCGATATGCTGGCGGTGACACAAGGTAAAATTAAAGTGAAACTCCCTGTGCAAGTCTCTGAGGGCATTGCCAAGCACAATGTACTGCTGCCAATTGGTGTGCCTGAAACGATGATGTTTGAGCAGTCGCACGGTAACCTGCAGTTAGCGAAAGGATAAGCCCATGACGACGTTGATTAGCATCATTCTTATCATTTTAAAAATCCTGCTGATTGTGGTGCCGTTGTTAGTGTTGGTGGCCTATTTCACTTATGCCGAACGCAAGATTATTGGCTGGGCACAAGGCCGTATGGGGCCAAACCGGGTTGGACCATTAGGTTTATTTCAGCCATTTGCTGATGGTATGAAATTGTTCTTCAAAGAGATGATCTTACCGTCAGCCGCCTCGCCGATGCTGTATCGCGTGGCGCCTTTGATTACCTTTATCACTGCCTTGGCAGCATGGGCGGTGGTGCCATTTGGCCCTGGCTGGGTGTTGGCTGATGTCAACGCGGGTTTATTGTATTTGTTTGCCATGACGTCACTTGGTGTGTACGGCGTGATCATTGCCGGTTGGGCGTCCAACTCTAAGTACGCTATGTATGGCGCCCTGCGCTCAGCAGCACAAGTGGTTTCTTATGAACTGGCGATGGGTTTTGCTTTGGTCGGTGTGATTCTGGCAGCCGACTCTACCAATTTAACGCAAATCGTGTTGGCGCAGTCCGGTCCTATCTGGCACTGGTTCTTTGTGCCATTGTTCCCACTATTTATCGTCTATTGGATATCAGGTGTGGCCGAGACGAACCGTGCACCGTTCGATGTAGTGGAAGGTGAGTCGGAAATTGTTGCCGGCTGCCATGTTGAATATTCCGGCATGCGTTTTGCGGTATTTTTCCTGGCTGAATACGCCAATATGATTTTGATTTGTGCGCTCATCACTACCTTCTTCTTAGGTGGCTGGTTATCACCATTTGAGGGTACAGCGCTACAGACTTACTTTAACTGGATCCCGGGTGTGGTATGGTTTTTCATTAAGTTGTTTATCTTTATGTTTATGTACCTGTGGATTCGTGCCACACTGCCGCGCTATCGTTATGACCAAATCATGCGTTTGGGCTGGAAAGTGTTTATCCCACTGACGCTAATTTGGTTGGTTGTGGTGGCATTATTAGTTAAGTTGAATATTGGGCCGTGGTTCGTCCACTAAGTTAAGGGTGAGTGATGCAAGCAATCAAACAATTTATTAAAGCATTCTCATTATGGGAAGTGTTGCTTGGTTTGAAGCTGACCATGCGTTACATGTTCAAGCCAAAAACCACCATTCAGTTCCCTGAGGAGCGCACGCCCATGTCACCACGGTTTCGTGGGCTACACGCGTTGCGTCGTTATCCTAATGGAGAGGAACGTTGTATTGCTTGTAAATTATGTGAGGCAGTGTGCCCGGCCTTGGCGATTACTATTGATGCAGCGCCGCGTGATGCCGATGGTCAGCGCCGCACCACCAAATATGAAATTGATTTGTTCAAATGTATTTACTGCGGCTTTTGTGAAGAGTCTTGTCCGGTGGATTCCATTGTGGAGACCTGCCTGTATGACTATCACTTTGAGCATCGTGGTGAGAACATCATGACCAAAGAGAAACTGTTAGCAATCGGTGATTGGCAAGAAACACAGCTTGCCCAAGACCGTGCTGCTGATAGTGCTTATCGATAGGGCGTACAGATGACAGTAACGATTTTATTTTACATTTTTGCCTTGATCAGTGTGGTGGGTGCGTTGCTGGTCATTACCGCTTCCCATCCGGTGAAAGCAGTATTGAGTCTGGTGATGACATTTGTAGCGACAGCGTGTACCTGGTTGTTAATTCATGCTGAGTTCCTCGCATTAATCCTGGTCGTGGTTTATGTTGGTGCGGTGATGGTACTGTTCTTGTTTGTGGTGATGATGTTGGATGTCGACCAGGCCAGGCAGCAGCGTCAAGTTGTGCGTTATTGGCCGTTAGCATTGTTGGTGGCCGCTGGCATCACTGCTTTATTGATTATTGCCGTGGGCCCGCAGCATTTTGGTTTAAGTCATTATCCTCAGCCACCGGCGCCGACAGCCCATTTCAGCACCATTAAACAATTAGGTGGTGCTTTGTATAATCACTATCTCTATCCATTCGAGTTGGCTGCAGTGATTTTGTTAGCCGCCATGGTATCAGCTATAGCATTAGCGTTTCGTGGCCGACGCCAAGGTACGCGTGCACAGATTCCGGCGCGGCAAATTGCTGCCGATCCTAAATCACGTTTGTCAGTGGTGAAAATGCCTGCAGA
This sequence comes from Gammaproteobacteria bacterium, assembly GCA_028282045.1. GTDB lineage: Bacteria > Pseudomonadota > Gammaproteobacteria > Francisellales > CACEW01 > JANQIS01. The sequence goes on along the minus strand of JANQIS010000117.1, from coordinate 9,874 downwards.
GCCCAAAGAGGATAACACATGATTGCATTATCAGATTATTTAATTTTCAGTAGTATTTTGTTTGGTATTGGCCTGACTGGGATTATCGTCAATCGTAAGAACTTGATTGTGTTGCTGATGTCACTGGAGTTGATTTTACTGGCTGCCAATACCAACTTTATTGCTTTTTCCAGTTTTTTACGGCAAGTAACTGGCGAGGTGTTTGTATTTTTCATTTTGACCGTTGCCGCCGCTGAGGCAGCCATTGGCCTGGCGATTTTAGTGGTGGTATTTCGTAATCGGCGCTCGATTGATGTCGATGCACTAGCTCAGTTAAAGGGGTAGAGAAGTCATGCAATTAACACCCTGGTTACTCATCGTTTTACTCTCACCTTTTGTGGGTTCGCTGATTGCTGGCCTGCTGGGTAAAAAGATTGGCGTGCGTGGTGCACAGTGGGCCACCATTATGTTGATGCTGGTATCATTCTTAAGTGCTTTATGGGTGGCTAAGTTGGTGATTGTCAATGGCTTAACTTACAACCATAACCTCTACATTTGGGGGTCGGCCGATGACTTTATATTTCCAGTAGGTTTATTGGTTGATCGTCTGACGGTTTATATGATGGTGGTTGTCACCTTTGTATCGTTATTGGTACACATTTACTCCATCGGTTACATGGAAGGTGACCCGGGTAATCAGCGTTTTTTCAGCTACATCTCCGGCTTTACCTTTGCTATGTTGTCGTTGGTGATGGCCAACAACTTCTTACTATTGTTTTTTGGTTGGGAAGGTGTTGGCTTGGTGTCGTATCTGTTGATCGGTTTCTGGTTCAAAAAAGAAAGCGCTAACTTCGCGAGTTTAAAAGCGTTTATTGCCAACCGTGTCGGTGATTTGGGCTTCTTGCTCGGTATTGCCGCCGTGTTGATGTATTTCGGTAGCATTGAATATGCACCAGTCTTTCATGCAATGCCAGGCTTTGCGTTGAAAAATGAGACCATTACTATTCTTGGCCAGCACTGGTCGGTGATCACGTTAGCCAGTATCTTGTTGTTTATTGGTGCTGTGGGTAAATCAGCACAGATCCCGCTGCATATCTGGCTTGAGGGCTCGATGGAAGGCCCCACACCGATCTCAGCTTTGATCCATGCGGCAACCATGGTGACCGCTGGGGTGTATATGGTGGCACGCTTATCGCCAATCTTTGAGCATTCTGCTGTGGCATTGAGTACGGTATTGATTATCGGTGCTGCGACCTGTTTCTTTATGGGCATTTTGGGTCTGGTACAAACCGACATCAAACGTGTGATTGCCTATTCCACTCTGTCGCAATTGGGTTATATGGTGGCGGCAGAAGGCGCTTCAGCGTATTCCATCGGCTTGTTCCATTTGATGACACACGCAGCATTTAAAGCCCTGTTGTTCTTGGCAGCCGGTTCGGTCATTGTGGGTCTGCATCACGAGCAAGACATGCGTTATATGGGCGGGTTGCGCAGATACATGCCAGTCACTTATGTGTGTATGCTGATCGGTGCCTTGGCGTTGTCAGCGATTCCACCCTTTGCCGGTTTCTATTCTAAAGACCTGATTATTGAAGCGGTTTCCATGAGTCACTTACCCGGTGCTGGCTTGGCGACATTTTTTGTGGTTGCCGGTGCATTGGTCACAGCGATGTATACTTTTCGCATGTTCTTTAAAGTGTTCCACGGTAAGGAGCATATGACTGACGCGCAGCGTCATCATATTAAAGAGTCACCCAAGTCGATTTTGTTCCCGCTGATCATGCTGGCGATTCCATCAGTACTAGCCGGTATCTACTTCTTTGAGCCGGCCTTGCATAACTTCTTTGGCAGTGCCGTGTATGTTTTACCACAACACAACAGCGTGGTGCATTTGGCCGGCGATTATCATGGCGTATGGCAATTTACTTTACATGGATTGCAGACATTACCATTCTGGTTGGCGCTAGCTGGGATCGGGTTAATGTGGATTTGTTATGTGGCTGTGCCATCGATTCCCGAGCGCCTGGCGCGTATGATGCCGTGGGCCTATCAATTTTTGGTGCGCAAATACTGGGTGGAGCCGGCATTTGAAATGTTCTTCCCTTGGCTGACACAACGTTTAGGAATGATCCTGTGGCGTGTGGGTGATACGCTGTTGATTGATAGAATTTGCGTCGATGGTTCTGCCTTATTGGTACGCTTGTTCGGTACGGTAACACGGCGCTTACAAACGGGCTTATTGTACCATTATGCCTTTGTCATGATGGTTGGACTGGTCGTGATGATGGCATGGCTGTTTTGGCATTAATGAAATAAGAGGAATTGGGTTTTGATGCTCGCTCACCATTTATTAAGTTTACTCATCTGGGTCCCCATTATTGGTGGGCTGGTGATTGCGGTTATTGGCAATAGCGACCGGCGTCCGGCGCTGGTGCGCTGGCTGGCATTGATTGTGGCGTTGATAACGCTGGGACTATGTGTGCCGCTGTATTGTGGGTTTAATGCTGATAGTTATCATATGCAGTTTGTTGAGCAACAGATGTGGATTCCAAGTCTGGGCATTCGGTATGCGTTAGGTATCGATGGCATCTCACTACTGTTTGTTATTCTCACTAGTTTCACCAACTTGATTATCATCCTCGGCGCCTGGCGTTATACACGGCGTCACCTGGCGCAGTATATGGCGATCTTCTTGGTTTCCACAGGGGTTACTATTGGTGCTTTCTGTGCTATGGATGCCATGTTGTTTTACGTATTCTATGAAATTTCTATGGTGCCCATGTTGCTGGGTATCGGTATCTGGGGCGGTCAGCGCAGAGCTTATGCGGCGATGAAGTTCTTTTTGTACACCTTCCTGGGTTCGATATTCTTGCTGGTGGCATTTATCTATCTGCATACGCAAACCGGCAACTTCTCTATCGACTCGTTCATTAATCTGAAGCTATCCAAACAGGTCGATGATTGGATTTTCTTGGCTTTCTTGATTGCCTTTGCAGTGAAAATCCCCATGTGGCCATTACATACTTGGCTACCTGATGCGCATACTGAGGCTCCATCCGGTGGTTCGGTTGTGCTGGCTGCGTTGATGTTGAAACTGGGTGCTTATGGTTTTATCCGCTTTAGCTTGCCGATTGTGCCTAACATTCACCAGTCGATGGATTGGCTGATGATTGCACTTTCACTGGTTGGCATTGTGTACGTTGGGATTGCCTGTGTGGTGCAAACGGATATGAAGCGTTTGATTGCGTATTCGTCTATTTCTCATATGGGTATTGTGACACTGGGTATTTTTATGGTGTATATGATAGTTGGGCAGGCACATGGTCATGACTTCTTATCTCATGAAGATGCCGATTTAGGTGTGCAAGGAGCGATGTTCCAGATGATCTCCCATGCTTTCTCCTCCGGTGCGCTATTTATTGGAGTGAGTTATCTGGCCGATCGTTTCGGCTCACGTATGATTCGTGACTATCAAGGCGTGGCGCATGCCATGCCAATCTTCGCGGCGTTTTATATGCTGTTTGCCATGGCCAATGTTGGCTTACCTGGTACCAGCGGTTTTGTCGGTGAGTTTATGGTGATTTTGGCAGCCTTCAAAGCTAATGTATGGATTGCGTTAATTGCCGGGCTAACCTTGGTGATTGCGCCAGCTTATACATTATGGATGTACAAACGAGCGCTGTTTGGTGAACTCAAGCCGGAACTGGCCAGTGCAGTAAAGCAACACCATCTGCGCGATATTCATGGGTCGGAAGTGTTGGTGTTTGTATTGTTAGCAGTGCCGGTGATTTTTTTCGGTTTATATCCGCAAGCAATTTTACATTTATCACATGCCGCTACGGGTCATTTTGTTGATCACGTGATTACGCGCATCCCCACCGGAACATACTGAAGGTAATTATATGAGTCATTGGTTACACGTTTTAGCCCCAGCATCAACAGAGATTTTCCTGCTGATCATGGTCTGCGTCATTATGCTGATTGATATTTTCTTAGCGGATACGCAGCGTTGGGTTACCTACTTACTCACACAGGTTACGTTGATTGTGGCCGGTATCATCACCTGGCACCAATGGGGGCAGTTTGTCGTTGCGCTAGATGGCCAGTTTGTGTTGGATAATATGGCGGTGGTGCTCAAAGAGGTTGCCTTGCTGATGGCGTTTGCTATCTTCATGTATGCTCGCGTATATACCGTCGACAATAACATCATGCGTGGCGAATTTCATATCCTTGGTCTGCTCTGTGTGGTCGGTAGCCTGGTGTTGATCAGTGCTAACAGCTTGTTAACACTCTACCTTGGCTTGGAGTTATTGTCCTTACCGCTGTATGCCATGGTGGCGATGCGTCGTGATAATGTGCAGTCTGCTGAGGCAGCAATGAAGTACTTTATTATGGGTGGTGTGGCATCGGGTATTTTCTTGTTTGGTGTGTCGCTGATCTACGGTCTGAGCAAAACCATTTTGCTACCTGAGATGGTGGCCCAACTCCACGGTAGCTTATTGCAGCATCCAGCCCTGTTGTTTGCTCTGGCACTGGTGATTGTAGCCATTGCCTTTAAGTTCGGTGCGGTACCATTTCATATGTGGGTGCCGGATGTCTATCAGGGTGCACCCACCAGTGTGACAGCCTTTATTGGTACGGTGCCCAAGTTGGCAGCGTTTGCCCTGTTTGCCCGTTTAATATGGCATGGTATGGCACAGGACGCCCAATATTGGACCCAGATTGTGCAAGTGCTGGCGATTCTGTCATTGCTGTTTGGTAATGTGTTGGCCGTGGTACAAAAGAATTTAAAACGCCTACTGGCTTATTCTACCGTTGCTAATGTTGGTTTTATCTTTTTAGGTTTTGTCACCAACAATGTGTTTGGCCTGCATGCGGCGATGTTCTACACCATTACCTATGTCGTGATGGCAGTAGGGGCTTTCGGCCTGTTGATTATCTTAAGTCACCGAGGTATCGATTGCGATCGTTTTGAGGATTTAGCCGGATTAAATGCGCGCAACAGTGGCTTAGCGTTTATGATGACCTTGATTCTGCTATCGTTAGCAGGCATTCCACCGCTGGTGGGCTTTACTGCTAAGCTAATGATTATTAGTAATTTAATTAACTTACATCATTATAGCTTAGCCATCTTTGCGCTACTTATGTCAGTAGTTGGTGCATACTATTATCTGCGCGTGGTTAAGTTGATGTACTTTGATCAACCCACGGCACAAACGCGCATCAGCAATAGTGTTGACGGTGCCACTGCCTTAGCGATCAATGGTGCGATTGTCTTATTGGCAGGGTTGTTTCCTGCGGCGCTATTGCAAGTGATTCAAATGACAGTGCACTAAATATAATGATTCAATAGATCTGTCAATCAACAGGCATGGCTTTCATGCCTTGTATGACCTGCTTTGTAATATCAGTTACTTTCTTTGAGGTTGCTAACAATGTAATCGAGGGGTATATCTTTTGGTATGAATTATCTGCCACAGGAATCACCATGTCATATTTTCCGGTTGCTATTTTTTTAACTACTTTACGCAGTCGAGCATCGAATTTGTCTTGAACCTTTTTCAGAACATGTGCCATTGGGCGGGTTTTATGCATATACTCTTGGAACAATATTTCTGCCTTTACGCTGTTTTTTGACTGGTTAGAAGTTTCTGCTTTTTTAATAAGCGATTGTAATTTTTTTATATCACTCTGCGACATAAATTGTTTTATTTCCTTATCAGCTAATTGAGACCCACAAGGCACTTCCAGCCATACTTGAAATACATTGACTGTGGCGACTTGAAAAGCATTAGCATTGATAAAAAACAATAATAATAAAACCGCCACAAACCCTTTAATCATAACATCACCTCACTATAAAATACTGCTGACTTTGCCGCTGACCTATTCCGTTATTGTGGATAGTATCATGTTCATATGAACAGTTCGTTAAGACCACCCTTATCCTATGACAATACATTGACTCTTGTGATGTGGTCAAATATTTTCCCTTTAGGTAAGTAATTAAGAACATGCTCTGGTTAAGTGACATTTGATCATTACTGCGTTGCATTTGTAACCCAGCGCCGTGACAGTTGCATTACGCTAATTTTTAGCATATAGTACGCCCAACTGATGCGGGGTGGAGCAGCCTGGTAGCTCGTCGGGCTCATAACCCGAAGGTCGTTGGTTCAAATCCAGCCCCCGCTACCAATTTTAAAGGCCCCTGTTGGGGTTTTTTTGATGGGGGCCCACAAGGGTCCTTTTTATTAGGAACAGTATGGCAAAGCAAGAACAACTGGCCAGTATCATTGCCCCTGCGGTAGAAGCCGTAGGTTATGTGTTATGGGGCATTGAATACTTGCCTCAAGGCAAGCATGCTATATTGCGCGTCTATATTGACCATGAGGATGGCATTACGGTAGATGATTGTGAAGTGGCCAGCAGGCAAGTCAGCGCAGTTTTGGATGTTGAAGACCCGATCAAAAACCACTATACCCTAGAGGTCTCATCACCAGGGTTGGATCGGCCGTTGTTTACACCGGAACAATTTCGTTTTTATTGCGGGGATGTTATCCATTGCCGTGTAACACCGCCGATTAACCACCGGCGTAAATTCACTGGGGAGTTACTTTCTGTTGAAGATGAGCAGATTGTCATGAAAGTGGATAATGCCTCGGTGATCATCCCGTTTAGCCAGATGGACAAAGCCCATGTGGTGCCCAGTTTTAAAATAGGAGAGCAATCATGAGTAAAGAAATGCTATTGATGATCGGAGCTGTTGCTAATGAAAAAGGCGTGGATAAAGAGATTATTTTTGATGCGATGGAGCAAGCGTTGGCGATGGCAACGCGCAAGAAGCACCCTGGCGAGCAAGACTTTCGTGTTGCCATTGACCGTAAATCGGGTGACTATGACACCTTTCGCCGTTGGGTTGTGATTGCTGATGATGAAGAAATGGAAAATGCTGATGCACAGGTCACGGTGACACAAGCACGCGAAGAAGATAAAAACCTCAATGAGGGTGATGTGATTGAAACCCCGGTGCCGTCAATTGAATTTGGACGTATTTCTGCGCAAGCTGCCAAGCAAGTGATCACACAAAAAGTGCGTGAAGCTGAGCGTGAAAATATGGTTAAAGCCTATGAATCTAAAATCGGCACCTTAATTGCTGGCCAAGTGAAGCGGGTTACCCGTGAAGTGATCATTGTTGATTTAGGCGAGCAAGCTGAAGCGGTGATGCCGCGTTCTGAAACCATTCCACGCGAGATTTTTCGTGTGGGAGATCGGATTCGTGGCTATCTGAAAGAAGTACGTCGTGACAGCCGTGGCCCACAATTGATCATGAGTCGTGCCTGCCCTGAGTTAGTGATGGAGCTGTTCCGTTTGGAAGTACCGGAAATTGCTGAAGACGTGATTGAAATCAAGAGCGCTGCCAGAGACCCGGGTTCGCGCGCTAAGATTGCAGTAAAAACCAATGACGGACGTATTGACCCGGTCGGTGCTTGCGTTGGGATGCGTGGTTCACGTGTTCAGGCAGTGACCAATGAGCTTAACGGTGAGCGTGTTGATATTGTGCTGTGGGATGATAATCCGGCGCAGTTTGTAATTAATGCTATGTCGCCGGCTGAAGTCGTTTCTATCGTTATTGATGAAGACAGCCACACTATGGATATTGCGGTTAGTGAAGATCAATTGTCACAAGCGATTGGTCGCAATGGTCAGAATGTGAAGTTGGCTAGCCAATTAACCGGTTGGCGGTTGAACGTCATGTCAGAAAATGAAGCGATGGAAAAACAAGAAAGTGAACTCAATCAACAGTTACAGCGTTTCGTAGAACATTTAGAAATTGACCAGGAGTTAGCGGCAGTATTGTTAGAAGAAGGCTTTACTTCAGTTGAAGAAATTGCCTACGTACCGCGTGAGGAATTGCTTAACATTGAGGGCATGGATGAAACCTTAGCGGGTGAGTTACGTGAACGTGCTAAGAATGCTTTGCTAACATTAGCACTGACGGGAGAAGATGTTGGGCCTAAGCGTCCGACTGATGCCTTATTGAATATGGAAGGAATGACTCGCATGATTGCACACCGTTTAGCAGAAATTGGTGTGACCACACCGGACGAGCTGGCTGAACAATCAGTTGATGAGCTTGTTGAAGTGGATGGTATCAATGAAGCTAAAGCAGCCGAACTGATCATGATTGCCCGCAAACCGTGGTTTGAAGATGATGAACAAACCGTTTAAACAGCTAACAGGAGAGACCCATGGCAGTAACAACCGTCAGCGATTTGGCCAAAGCCACCGGTTTAGATGTAAAAACCTTGTTAGCCAAATTCAAGGAAGCCGGATTATCGCAAACCAATGAAACCGATGAAGTCAGTGATGATGAACGTCAACAATTGATCAGCTATATCAGAGGCAACGCTGGATCTGCGCGTAAAATTACCTTAACTCGCAACAAGAAAACCGAGTTGAAGTTAGGCAGTGGTAGCGGTGCAAAAACGGTGAATGTACAAGTGCGCAAACAACGCACTTATGTCAAGCCCAGCCCGCAAGAGCTGGCGCGTCGCAAAGCCGAAGAAGAAGCTCAGCAGCGTGCACAAGAAGAAGCTCGCCTGCAAGCTGAGGCTGAAGCGCAAGCTAAGCGTGAGGCTGAAGAGGCAGCACGCAAAGCCGTTGAGCAAGCGCAAGCTGATGCCCAGGCAGAAAGCGCTGTAACCCAGGGCGCTACACCGACAGATAAAGCCTCTGAGCAAGGCCATCACCGCAAAGATCGCAAAGAACATCCTGGTCGCGATGATGTAGATGAGGATGTTCCAGCGAAAAAAACCAAGAAAGGTAAACCTAAGATCCGCCCGGAAGATAATATCGTGCCGGATAAAAAACTGGCAATGGATGCTTATGTGGAAGAAGTCAGTGATGATGAAGAGGAATCCACATTCGATAAGATTGTCCGTAGTCGCGATACTAAGAAGAAGGTAGGTAAATCGGCCAAAGTAACAACTCAAGCTTTCCAGAAGCCGGTTGATCCGGTTATCCATGAGGTTAGCATTCCAGCCAGCATTAAAGTGGGTGATTTAGCACAAAAGATGGCCTTGAAATCAGGTGTTGTGATTAAAGCATTAATGAAAATGGGTGAGATGGCAACCATTAATCAAGAAATCGACCAGGAAACGGCTATGCTGGTGGTTGAAGAGCTAGGACATAAGCCAGTGTTGGTGAATGAAAATGCGCTGGAAGAGTCCTTGCTGACGGTTGATGAAGCGGGTGATTTAGAGCCGCGTGCACCTGTAGTAACCATTATGGGCCACGTTGATCATGGTAAAACCTCGTTGTTGGATTATATCCGTCGCACACGTGTGACCACCGGTGAAGCCGGCGGGATTACCCAGCATATCGGGGCTTATCACGTGCAGACACCTAAAGGCATTATCACTTTCCTTGACACCCCTGGCCATGCTGCGTTTACGGCCATGCGTGCCCGTGGTGCCGATGTAACCGATATTGTCGTGTTGGTAGTGGCTGCAGATGATGGCGTGATGCCACAAACCATTGAAGCAATCCAACATGCCCGCGCTGCAAAAGTACCATTGGTCGTTGCGGTCAACAAGATTGATAAACCCGAAGCACAGCCCGACAAAATCAAAACAGAGCTCTCGCAACACGATGTTATTCCCGAAGACTGGGGGGGTGATACTATGTTCGTTCCTGTCTCTGCTAAAGAAGGTACTGGTATCGATGATTTGCTTGATAGCATTTCACTGCAAGCAGAAGTATTGGAGCTTAAAGCAGCTAAGAATATTCCTGCTCGTGGTGTTGTCGTTGAGTCCCGTTTGGATAAAGGTCGTGGTCCGGTTGCCACCATTTTGGTACAAAAAGGCACACTCAAACACGGTGACGTGATCGTTGC
>JANQIS010000095.1 GCA_028282045.1 Gammaproteobacteria bacterium | reverse complement strand
GCGTATTAATAAGATCAAACAATATGTTGATCATATGGCTGTAATCCTCCCTTTTGAGACGACTATTTATAAACAAGCCGGTGTGCCGGTAACTTATGTCGGTAATCCAGTGGCCGATGAATTACATATTGCCACTTCTCAAACCACAGCACGCAAACAACTTCATTTTGATACCCATCATCATATGGTGGGATTAATTCCAGGCAGCCGGCACAGTGAACTCAGTCGCTTAATGCCGGTTCTAGTCGAAACTGCCAATAAACTGGCTGGGCAAGATAGCAGTATGGAATTTGTCGTTCCAGTGGCTGATACCCTTTCACTGCAAGCAGTATCAGATTGGTTCAATGACAGTCATCTGACCGTGCATTTTATTCAAAATCAGAGTCACTTAGCCATTCAAGCCTGTGATGTTATTATCGGCTCCTCGGGTACTATTACCCTAGAGGCCGCCTTAATCGGCACGCCGATGATTATTATTTACCGCATGCATCCACTGACTTTTGCTTTGGCCAAGCGTTTGGTTAAAGTCGATCACGTCGGCCTGGCCAATATTGTCGCCAATGAGCGTATTATGCCGGAATTGTTACAGGACCAAGCACAGCCCAAAAAAATTGCCAACACCGCTTGGGACTTACTCAACAACCCAGAGAAAATGCAGCAAATCCAAAATAAATTAGCACAACTTAAGCGTAAACTTGCCATTGACCACAGTGCAGCGCAAGGTGTTGTTGATATTATTGACCAACTAGGTCATGGTGAATAAATATAAAAAGGGGCAAGGCTCATGCGCCCTGAAGTAATGGAAATATTATCAAGATCACTTAGAGAACATATACAGCAGAATGCACGTAATAAATTAAGTACAGAATACCTGCTGGCTAACGATGCTCGCCTATGCGCAAACTTTACTGATAATATTATGAGCATAGGCAATATGTGTATACAAGATGGGGATAACGCAGTGGGCCTTGTCGTCGGAAATAGTTATATACACTCCATTTTGCCTGAACTTAAACTGAGAGGGGTATTGATCTGTTAAGTAAATTACCCCAATTATAAATTTGCCTCAGGAGCATATGAATGTTGACTGCTTTTATCTAAATTTAAAAAGGTCAAGGCTGCACGCCCCATACGCCTCACTATGTTTGGTTTTGAACTGCCGCCGATTAGTTCTTTTGAGCTTATGTCTGAAGCTCCAGGCATACTACTATTAGTATCATTTGGACTGTTGCTACAGACAGGCTTATCACTCTCTATACTAGCATAAAATTCGCACATAGATATTTCGGATTTCAAAACTGTATTTAACATATCAGCCATGTTTTGAGGATTAACATTAGCATCACAAGATACAGGGAATGTGACAGTATCTTTAGCCCATTTGAGCTCGGTAGATTTACTTATACCGAAATTAGCCAATATGTCATCGATATTGTTTTTAGCACGTTGTAATAATGTTTCTGGAAAATTGATTTTTAAGGTGAAAGTACTTCCAGCGTTAGAAGGTCCAACCAAAGATGGCAAATCCTCAGGACTTGTTGTTAATTGAAAATGTGTTAAAGAGCTTAATTCTCTACCATCCAATGAGAATGCAGGGGAACGAGCAATACCTTCACTCCAGCACTTCAAATTATTACTTTCATACTTAAATACATCATGATTTATTGCATCTAATAAACGAGCATAATTTATTACGCTATCATCCGTGCAATATAAGGCACCTTTATAACTTGCTGTTGGCTCATGGTGAACACAAACATGAATAATACGCCCATTTTCGGGCAAGCGGCCTTGGAAGTAATTAAATCTATGAGCAGTAACTACTTCCCCCCGCTGTAAAGTCGGTATACTAAAAATAGAACCTAGTTGTGCTGCAAGCTCAGTCGGTAGTTTTTTATTACCACTAAGTTCAAACAAGATAACCGTCTCATTCTCACCTCGGCACAAATGATTAAAATGGTCTCTATACTTAGTAATATAAGTTGATAGTTGACAGTTGATCAATTGACTCAAAATACAAACGGTTAGTTTTTTCTGTTAATAATAATCCCTGAGGTGGTGTTGCTACTGAACTTGCAAAGTCTCTCTGGCTTGAGTTGTACATAGTGTCGTCCTTTATTTTCACACTACTTGGATTGTCCACATATCTCGCTATACAGCAATTACGTATTTTTACTCGAATGATGGGTAAATAGGCCTATTTCTGATTAACGAATCAACCCGCGTTTGTTGCGCTTAATTGCCTGTAAGCAAGTACGGAAAACACCGTGATGATCATCCTGTGATTGAAGAAAATCTATCACCTCAGCTAATGGCTGTTTCTCACGGACAAAACGTCTATAGACACTGGTAATATCAGTAATCGCTGCGGCAGAAAAGCCATGACGTTTAAGGCCAACTTTATTCACTGCGGCAATACGCGGATCATCGCCTCCCACCACCAGCATATAGGGCATCACGTCCATTGGCAGCAAGGCACCATGCGTTACCATGGCATAAGCACCGATATTGCACCCTTGATGTGCACCAACATAGCCGCTCAAAATGGCATGATCATCCAGCACCACATGACCACTAATGCCACTATAGTTAGTCATAATACAATGATTAGCGACCTGGCAATCATGCCCGACGTGGCTATAGGCCATAAAAAAATTATGGTTACCAATACGCGTTTGAGCGGACGTGGTTTTATGGCTGCCACGGTTAATGGTTACACCTTCACGAAAGGTATTATAGTCTCCGACCACTAGCTGTGTTGTTTGGCCTTGATAACTAATATCTTGGGGGTCACTACCCAACACGGCATGGCTGTGGACGATATTATGCGCACCCAGATGTGTGTGTTGCTCAATCACGGCAAATGGCTTGATCACACAACCCGGACCAATGGTAACGTATGGCCCTATGTAGGCGTGGTTCATAATGGTGGCTGTGGCATCAATCTGCGCACGTTCATCAACCTGTGCCAAAGCATCGATCATCGTACGATTCCCCGATGGGAGGATCGTAAGAAATGAATATAACAGCCAACAACAGCGCATTCTTGCTGCAATGCACTCAATTTTTCAATCGCTTCAGTGATACGCAAGCCCTGACGATAAATGATTTTATAGGCGTTCTTAAGTGCCTGGATTTCATCGGCATTAAAACCATGACGCTTTAAGCCTTCAACATTGATGCCTTTAGCAGTAGGGCTTGCCCCACCGGTAACCATCACAAACGGCGGTACGTCTTTGGTCACAATGCTGGCATGGGCAATAAAACTGTGCGTTCCCAGCAAACAAAACTGATGCACACCTGACATACCGGTAATAATCACATGATCTTCCACCACGACATGGCCGGCAATTGCCGCAGAATTACCGAAGATACAGCTATTACCTACCACACAATCATGAGCCACATGTGTGTTAGCCATGAACAAATTATCATTGCCGATTTTGGTAACACCTTGATCTTGTACTGTCCCACGATGAATAGTGGCACACTCACGCACCACATTACCATCTCCCATAATCAGCTCGGTGGGCTCACCGTTATATTTCTTATCCTGCGGGACTTCTCCTACTGAGGCAAATTGGAAAATTTTGTTATTTTTGCCGAGCTTACTTGGGCCTTGCACCACAGCATGTGGCCCAATCCAACAGCCGTCTCCCAAACTAACCTCAGCACCGATCACTGCATAAGGCCCGATAGTAACATCAGCACCAAGCTTAACAGAAGGATCGATAATGGCGGTCGGATGAATCAAGTGGATTACCCCTTATAAGCTGCCAATAACTCTGCTTCACAAGCTAGTTCATCACCAACCCTCGCTCTACCCTGCGCTTTCCAGATTTGTCCTTTATGTTTAAGTAACTGTACATTTAGTTCAAGCTGATCACCAGGCAACACTGGGCGCTTAAAACGCGCTTTATCAATCCCGGCAAAGTAAAAAATGGAGCCTTTTTCATCTTTTTGCAATTCGTGCTCGATGGTTTTAATTGCCAATATGGCCATAGCTTGAGCCATCGCCTCAAGCATTAACACACCAGGCATGATAGGGTTGCCAGGAAAATGCCCTTGAAAAATCGGCTCATTTACCGACACATTTTTAATTGCTTTGATATAACCATTAGGCACCAATTCATCGACCCGATCGATCAACAAAATTGGATAGCGATGTGGTACCGTATCCATGATTTCTTGAATTTGCATTGGCCCCATTACGATTGCTCTCCTGTTGCTAGCACTTTTTCTAACACCTTTACACGTTGATTTAATTTACTTAAGCGATTGACCTGGCCCCAAGTGCGTCGCCATTGATGCACCTCCTGAGCAGGGATAGAAGCAGAA
>JANQIS010000001.1 GCA_028282045.1 Gammaproteobacteria bacterium | reverse complement strand
CAAGGCTACTGCACACAGCACACACCTGGATGTCATAGAGTATTTACAAGAAGAAGCCCGGTTATTGCCTCCCAAAGAGGCTGTCGCTGATTTTTATGAAGATATCGTTACTCTACAAAACCGCCTGGATCGCCTGGCGCAGCACATTGAGGCCGTCCATCACTAAACATACCTGTAGCAGTTTCTTGCGCACACACTCCCCATAGCCATCCAATAACAACCTCCGCTATACTGTGAGGTTGAGACAATTGTCCTGGTAAACCCATGTCACACACTGCTTTTACTTTTGATGACGTTTTGTTAATCCCAGCTTATAACCACTACGAATCACGCCGTCTGGTGGATATTTCTATGACAGATCGCAGCGGAAAACTGCACCTTGAGCTGCCAATTATGACGGCCAATATGGATACCATCACCGGCGCCAAAATGGCCAATTTTATCGGCGGCAAGGGTGGCATCGGTTTTTTGCATCGGTTTATGAGTATTGAAACCAACGTAGCCGAATTTAAGCGCTGTAAATATCCGGTTGTGGTATCGGTTGGGTGCTCTGAAGATGAACTACAACGCGCTGAGGCGCTGCGTGATGCTGGTGCTGCTTACTTCTGTGTTGATGTAGCTCATGCTCACGCACGCTATATTGGCCGCACCTTAAAACAATTGCGTACTATTCTTCCCGAGCAATGCCTTATCGCCGGTAACGTCGCCACCTACGCCGGAGCAGACTATCTGGCTTCTTATGGCGCTGACATTATTAAAGTGGGCATTGGTGGTGGCTCGGTGTGCAGTACGCGTATCAAAACCGGCTTTGGCGTACCGACACTCACCTCTGTGCAAGAGTGCACGCGTGTAGACCGCTCGATTATCGCTGATGGGGGCATTCGCACACCAGGTGATATTGTCAAAGCGCTAGCCTTTGGTGCCGACTTCGTCATGTTGGGCGGCTTATTTGCCGGTACCGGCCCAACACCAGGGGAGGTGATTACCAAGGCCGATGGTAGCCGGGTAAAAATGTACCGCGGCATGGCCAGCCGCGAAGCTCAGGATGATTTTATGGGCAATATGCCCGAGTGGAAAACCGCTGAAGGCGTCGCCACTGAAGTGGCGTATCGTGACAACGAAGAGGCCATTATTGCCGACATCATTGGTGGCCTGCGCTCAGGACTCACCTATGGCGGTGCAGCCACTATTCGCGAGCTGCAGCGCAAGCTCAACTATATGCTGATAACTTCAGCAGCACGTATTGAGAGCCTGCCACATAAGACCTTATAATTCGATGAATCAACATAGGCCGTTATACTCAATCTACCGCTATTGCCGGCGTTATATCAAAAATGGTCTGACTTATGTTTTGATGGGATTATTTCGCGTGTTGTTTCCACGGCGTTTTCACTGGGATGCCAAGCTGCCGCGCATCTTAATCGTCGCCACCACCGCATTGGGTGATACCATGTGGCTGACACCACTATTACCAGCCATAAAACAGCGTTACCCGACAGCTCATGTCGGGGTGCTGGCTAGCCCCATCGCAGCCCAAGTATTGATAAACAATCCGTACATTGATGAACTGATAGTATTGTCGGGCAACATTGACCTTAGCGCGCTGAAAATGGTGCCGGTGCTGCGGCGTAAACGCTTTCAAGCAGTGTTTTTATCACATGCTTCACAGCGTATGATGATGCCGGTAATTTATATGACTGGCGCCTCGATTCGTATCGCCTGGAATCGCGCCTGCAAAGGTTTGAATCGTTTAATGACCATCATCGATGACACCGATCTGGCACAAATCCATGCCGTAGAGGGCAAATTTGTCCTGGCTAAGCATCTTGATATTCCCCGCCCTGAGCAGCCATTATTACAACTATACTTTACACCGACAGAGCAGGCTGCTGCGCAAGAATGGCTAGTTAAGCATCGTGACCCTGAAAAGCTATTGGTCGGTATGGTACCTGGTGCCAGCAAACCGATTAAACGCTGGCCGGCAGAACATTTTATTGCACTGGGGCAGTGGTTGAACACGCAGCATCCGGCACAGTTCTTAGTGATCGGTAGCCCGGCAGAACAAACACTATGCGCCAGTATCGCTGAGCCCCTGACCAACGCAATTAATCTGGCAGGAGAGCTTCCTTTGCGTATTGTTATGGCAGTGATAACGCAATTAGATCTGATGATCACCAACGACACCGGACCGATGCACGTGGCCTCAAGCGCACAGGTGCCGATATTAGCATTTTTAGGCAGACAAGCGCGCCAGACACATTTATATCCTTATAACCCCGGCCCCAAAGCGTTGCTTGGACCGGATGAATCTCAGCTTTTGCAAGAGCCCGAGCTAGGCATCCAGGATATTAGTATTGAACAGGCAATCCAAGCGCTGCAAAAACTCGCTAGTTGAAGTACTGTTTATTATACATTAGCATCGAGAGCACTTTCTTCTGACTCTTGTTGACCTTCCTTGTTTATAAATACAGTAGCATATTGAGCTTTATATTCTTTTCTTATTGCAGACATGTGCGGCTCAATGTCAGGATGGTGATCTCCTTCTTCTCCAGCAGGATACCTGGCAAGATACATGAGTAATTCTTCTTGATAGACTGGAGGATTTCCCTTTCGCTTAAGACCGCTAAGGCCACGTTGTTCCATTCCTGCAGCAACATTACCACCTTCACCTTGAGCTTGCTCTAGTGGTGGTGTGGGGTTTGTTGTTTGCTTATCCTCTGGTTGAGGTATAACGTCAACTATATCACCACACGATCCACGTCTGCGCCAGGCAATAGGATCAGCAGAGGGCACATCACCTCTTTTCAACATATCGTTAATTTCTGGCATAATGGACTCTATATTAAATCGCCAGAACCTGGTCAAAGCAGAAAGCTTAGCCCATTTTCTTTTGAAAAAGGTAGGTACTGGGTGTTTCTTCCTTTTTTCTTTATGACGATCTTTCATGTGTTGGTGTGCTACCCAAATACTATTTTCTAATTTGTTAAGTCGACCCCCAAAAACCTTGATGACTGAATCCATAAAAGAGACATCTTGTGAGTTAACAAAGGCATTGATAAATTTATTTTCTATGTGCTCCAACTGAGATAATTGTTGGATAAGGGTATTTAAAAAAGTCGACGGGTCTTTATGGTGTTTTAATTGATTCGCGTAATAAGTGATAACGAAAATGCAGGTGTTAAGTTCTTTAATGTCGTTTAACAAATTTATTGCATAATGGAGTAACTCCAAACCATAAGGTTTTAAGTACGATATAGAAGGCAGTCCCTCCACTTCCTTTTTGTGGTTATGGGCAAATACACTACGTAGATCAGAGTCAATTACTTCTTTTATTTTTTCTCTTTCTGCTTTAGGAACTTTAAACAAGTTATCACTTTCTTGTTGGAAAAAAGATATAAGTAAGCCTTGGATTGATGTTATATAGTCTTGCAAATTAAATTTATTCAAAAACTCCGGCGCCCAATCCCAAGCAGGGTGTAAGGGCATTTGGTTTAATTCAAAACTTGAATAGAATTTTGTTGCTGATCTTAGCATTCACTACCTCCCTGTAATGCATTCTGGTGTGTCTGTCTAGTTATTTTCTCAATTGTTTAAGAACAAATTATTTAAAATGTAGCGATAAAATCAAAGTAGTAAAAATACGAACAGCCATTCCTCGCCAGCAGAGATTTAACCTAGGCATCCAGGATATTAGTATTGAACAGGCAATCCAAGCGCTGCAGATATTACTTAAACAATCACACATCGACAGAAAAAGTTAACCGATGCACATTACATTGTTTATGCCTTATCGTGTAACTGCTTCTCCAACGCTTTAATCTTTTGTTCACAACGTTTTAAGACGGCTTTTTGCTGGTCAAATTCCTTATGCGTTACCAAGTCCATTTTACTGAACATGGTCTGTAACACGGATTTTACATGGCCCTCAAAATCATCTTTAGCATTTTTCAGACCAGCGGGCAGTTTGTCGCAAATTTTCTTGGCGGCTTCTTCAAAGATTTTTACATCGATCATGGTATTTCCTTTTTAAAGTCGGATATCTGGCTTCGTTTTACCGGGCCACCTCATTAAAATAATCTGACCCTGTCTTATTGTAGCGTACCCATAACTGATTGACATCGACTATGCTACCATACAAAGCAAGACCATAACCAAATTACAGCATGAAATTAATAACCGCGATTATTAAACCCTTTAAACTGGATGAAGTCCGTGAGGCATTGATTGAATACGGCATCCAAGGGATGACCGTTACCGAAGTCAAAGGCTTTGGCCGCCAGAAAGGTCACACTGAACTGTATCGCGGCGCCGAGTATTCGGTAGATTTCGTACCCAAAGCTAAACTTGAGCTAATGATTGATGAGAGTCAACTCGACGAAGTGCTCACCATTATTTTAGAAGCCGCCAAGACCGGCAAAATGGGGGATGGCAAAATCACTGTCACCACATTGGATGAGGTGATTCGTATCCGCACTCAGGAGACTGGCCCTGATGCCCTCTAAACCGTTCAGCCTCGTGCAAATCAGTGACTGCCATTTGCTGGCTGAGTCGCAAACGACCTACAACGGCATCAACACGACCGACACACTGCAACAGGTGCTCGATCATATCCGGGCAACTGCGCTGCCAGACTTATTATTGCTCAGCGGCGACACTGCTCAAGATGAGTTAGCACAAACTTATGAGCACCTGGCTTCACAACTGACTATACTCAATTGCCCTATTCTCATTTTACCTGGCAACCATGACGATACTGCCTACTTAGCCCAACAGCCACACTGGCAGAGCCAATATTGGCAGAATGAGCACTGGCAGATTATTGCTCTTGATTCCAATGGTCCCGGTCGCTATCAATATAGCAGCACATTAGCCGAATCAGAATTAATCCGGTTAGACCAATTGCTCTGCGCTCACCGACAACATGCCATCATCGCGCTACATCACCCGCCCATACGCATGGCTCAGGGCTGGAGTGATGAAACGCTAGTGGATAACCGAAAAGTCTTACAGCAAATTATCCAACGTCACCCACAAATAAAAGCCGTCGTGTGGGGCCATGTACACTGCGCCTGGGACTATCACGATGGCCATATTCACTGGCTGAGCTGCCCGTCCAGCTATGCATTGTTCACCATTGCTGCAACACAATTTACCCCTATGGCCTCTGCAGGTGTGGGCTATCGTCGTTTATCCCTCTATGCTAATGGAAACATTAACAGCCAAGTCGTTTTACTTAGGAGATCATCATGAAACTTTTAGTCGCATTCTCTTTACTCGTCTGTTCAACAGCCTGGGCAGTTATCCCGGCCAATCCTCATGCAGCGCATCAAGCTACTGCCATTAGGGGAGATCAGCACACACACCATATGCTCATCACCCAACAGCGCCAACGAGTCCATGCATATCAACAACGTCTGCACAAAGATCTACAACGCCTGGTGGAGGCCAAAGCCAAGCTATGGCAACTTGAACATGGGCAAAACCAACCCGTATTGCCACTCTCCCCTGGCCCGGTTATACCACAACATGACCACCCGACACCGCCACCAAATCCAGACATTTCATGACGCAATTCAGGCCAGATCATTCGTGTTTTATGACAACCTGATTCAACCCATCAAAGCCATGCGCCGGCGTTATCTGCCGTTGC
>JANQIS010000131.1 GCA_028282045.1 Gammaproteobacteria bacterium | reverse complement strand
TTTTACAGATCAAAGTTTTCATTGCAATTTACTAGGTGCTACCAAACTTAGCTGCGAAGGTTTGATGTTATTCTTAAGAGCCTCCACATCTAAAGAGTTTATAAATTCTTCCAGTTTATTGTTATACCAATCATCGTTAAATCCGGCCATATATGCCCTAGTATCCGCTATTTATATGGCAAAAGTGATTGACCAACTAAAGCTAGAAGGCCATGAAATCAGTGATGCTGACTTGGAGCATTTATCACCTGCCAGGCGTGGACACATTAACCCTTATGGAAAATATGAGTTTGACTTTGATGCTTTGAAAACAGGTGAATTACGGCCACTTCGTGACGACAGTTAAAAAAGATCGTTGGATTTCACGCGGTATCTAAACGTACCCCATGTTAAAGAGCGGTTAGACCATCCTTGGCCTGCCTACTTATATTATGCAAGCATCCATTTTGGCCAAGCATCGATTAAACTGCTTTGCTAATTTGTGCAGATAATCAAGTGCCTTTTTCATGTCATCGGCGGTTTGTACCTTGGGTTTGATAACCGGCGATAGCTTTTTGATAAGCTGCGGCAGTTTGCTATCAATCTCCTGCATGGTGCCGGTGCATTTCAAACCAGTGCGCTCACGATTTTCTTTGACCATCCAAGTGGAGTAGCTATCAAGTGTCCCGATAATATGCTCAGGATGTTTGACAAAGTAGCTGGATAAGTAAAAGCGCTTGCCATTGTCTAATTGTATTGGCAAGGCTTCCACCCATGACTTATCTGGGTTCGCTTTGCGTTGTAGTATTATTAAATCAACAGTAACTTTGGCATTGTCAAACAGGCTATCAGGCAATCGATAGGCGCATAACAGCTCAGCATGTTGCGCTATGTAGTGGCGGGCATGATTTTTCAAATTATCGAGTAAATATGCTGGCACTACCATCGCCAGCAGCCCACCATCATTTAATAGACGCACTGCCTTGGCAATGAAATAATGATGGATACTCTGCCCTTTTAAATCAACGTGCTGTGTATCGTAGACAAGCTGAGACCCATACGGGGGATTTCCCAGAACCAGATCAAAACCTTGCACCTGGTAATGCTCAAAACCGCTATTGATGATTTCAACATCACGGTGGCAATGTGCAGCTATTTTGGCACTAATCGGCTCTAACTCTATGCCAGTAATCTGGCTATTGGCTCGCATAGCATCTGGCATGTGAGCTAAAAAGCTCCCAGTGCCGCAAGATGGCTCTAAAATACGCCCACCATTAAAGCCTAGCTGATCTAATATTTCATAGACGTACCTTATGACCTCTGGCGGGGTGAAATAGCCGCTAGTAGTACTCTCGACCAATTTAGACAAGCCATCTTGACCGGCAAGTGATAACAACTCCTGGCGCACTTCTGGCGCTTGTAAGTAGATACGCAGCCCACCCATGCCAGTGAAATTGCTCGCATTATCAAAGTTACCTGCCAATACATTGCGCAACACTTGCATATTGGCATCAAAGCGAGGGCTTGCGCCCTGCTTTGGTTGATTAGATTGCTGGCTGTTCGTGTTTTGGTTGTTGTATGCTGTGGGTAGTACCTTAAACATTATCATTACCTCCCACATTGCAATAATTAGATTCTATGCGCATAGCGATAACATCGATCAGCGCAAAAGCAATAGCTCCGGCAAGTTCATGCATTTTCGCGTACATGTCGCCCACAAAATCATCGTAAAACTTTACACTAAGCACCTCGTTAAGTGGCATTGAGTAGATGTCTCTTTGTATGTTGCGCTTGATTTTTTCGATTGTTTGAGTCATTTTCATAACCTCTCGTTTATCAAAACACTGGCACAAAGTTTGACGACACCGTGCCGGTGTTTTTTATGTCTACATTCAGCAGCAGAGCACACCGCCCTGCTACCACCTTGCGGCCATCACAGGCCACGAAAGCCAATAGCACCCGCGCATAGCAAACCAATGTCATGGTGGAGCGCGGGAGCTTGCGACGAGAACACCTTTACAGTGGTTTCGCGTGGGGGATAGTGGCTGAGTGGCCTGTGCCAACCCCTTATCAAATAATGCTTTACGGGGGTGAAACGGTGGTGATTTTCCATTAAAATGGGTATATGGCTTAATCCCTATACGATAAACCATTGATGATCACCCGCTATCAAGAAGTCGTGCCATATTTTGATGTCGATATAAACAGGTTAAGGATATTTTAATGCCTCAATTTCGCTTAACACGGAGCATGGCCAAAGAGTTAAAGCTGACATCTTTGCCTACCCCTGCCGATTCTTCTTTGATTTTCTATGATGACTGGTATTTAGATGTCTTTCGCTTAGGCAGGAAAAAGATTGTTTGCTGTATCCATATCCGCACAAGACTAGCCATTGCCATTTTGCCCTCTGACATAGGTGGTATGAAAGCATTGTTTGAATTTTTTCCATTTATCCTCAAGCATCATTTGCATGACTGTCAATTAAAAGACTATAAGAAAATAGCGAATGAAATTGATGTTTTTTTTAGAGATCGACTCTCTATATTTACCAAAACCAACCATCTCAGCACTCAGTCCCATATGACACAGTTTAAGGGCTTACTGTCTGCCTATGTGGAAAAAGGCAACGTAATTAATCAGAACTTTTGTGACACTGTAAGTCACCATTGGCTCAAGTGGTTAATAAGATTGCCAAATAACCCGAAAGATTATACGCGCCCCGCCACGCTATGGCAGGAACATTACAATTGAGATTATCAACCCAGTCAACGTAAATGTAATGGATTTAGAGAATGAGCAGTAAATTAAGCAAACTCATTTATAAGCAGATGCCATCTACCCACAAAGGTATTGGCAGCAATGGTGAGCATTGTGTGTTTTATCGCAACCGGTTTGGCATTGAAGTCATTGCTCGTCTTGATAAGTTAGACGATATAAAACTTGATAAGCTCTACAAACGGTTAATACGCAAAGGCT
>JANQIS010000126.1 GCA_028282045.1 Gammaproteobacteria bacterium | reverse complement strand
GTTTGCCCTTTTGACTGACAAATAATGCTGTTTCAGACTCCGCCGCCAATGCCGTGCGTTGCGCCAGCCATTTAGTTACCGCAAGGATAGCAGCCTTGCCCACTGGTATTTGGCGCATCTTATTGCCTTTCCCTAGCACCGTTACCTGTTTTTGGGCCATATCTAAATCGTTCATATTCAGCCCGGTGAGTTCACTTAAACGCAGTCCGCAAGAATAAGTCAGTTCCATCATGGTCCAATCGCGTAACTCCAATATACCATTAGGCGTTTGGTCCAGTAAGGCACCGGTGGTATCTACGTCACGTACTTTGGGTAGCTTACGTGGCGACTTGGGTGAGCGTAGACCGTTAGCCGGTTGATTTTGTGCTAAGCCTTGTTTAATCAGATAACGATAAAAACTACGCACACTAGACAGGCGGCGTTGAATAGACTTACCGCTAATACCCTGTTGATGCTGTTGGCTGATCCATTGGCGCAAATGAGCGCTGGTGACGTGTTGCCAATTGGTAATTTTATGTGCTTGTAACCAAGTGCTCAACCGGGTCAGGTCCCGCGAGTAATGTTCAACAGTGTGGGCGGATAGTTGCCGCTGATAACGCAGGTATTCACCAAACTCGATCACTGCTTGCGTTAACATTAATCTGGCTGCTTCATTATGCTGCACCGATAATCACCCCTCACCAGCAGTCGCCAGGCGATTATCGGTGGGGTGAAATATCCGGGTCTAAGCATCGTTCGTATCAGGCTGTTTGGCCGCGGCATTGTTAACGGGCACAGTAGCGGATGTTGCAGATTCTTTGCTCGCTGTATCAGACTGTACAGAGTGCTGCTTGGCAGGAGGCTTGCCCTCATTAGTATTAATATGTTGTTGATGAATGCCACTGGTGGTGCTGGCATCACTCGGTGCACTTAAATATAATGGCCCGCTCTGACCACAGCCAGCCAGTAATAATGTGCCGGACAGGCCGGCTAAAATAATCACTTTGTTTTTCATGTTGCTTCTCCCATAATCACTTTATTATTATGACGCTTTTCCAAGGAAAATCCATGCAGCCCATTACGATTATGCCGCAAGGCCCTATTTCACATGTTGTTATTTGGCTGCATGGTCTGGGTGCTGACGGCGGCGATATGGCTGGTTTGTTGCCCGAACTTAAACTCGATGATTTAAACATTAAGTGGATTTTCCCGCATGCACCCGTGCGCCCCATTACATTAAATCACGGTATGCCCATGCGTGGGTGGTACGACATTGTCACACTGGATCGCGATAACTTTGTTGATGATGAACAAGGCATTAACGAATCGGTTGCTCTGATTCATGAGATGATAGATGCTGAAGTTAAAGGCGGCATAGCCTCAGGTAATATTGTTTTGGCCGGGTTTTCTCAGGGCGGTGCCATTGCCTTACATGCAGCGTTGCGTTATCCCCAGGCCATTTCGCATACGCTGGCCTTGTCAACCTATCTACCCATGGCAGCCGCTTTAGCGCAGCACATGAGACATGCCACCAGTGTGTCGATGATGCATGGTGAGTTTGATGACATCATTCCGCTTGAAGCGGCACAACGCTCACGCGACCAACTGATCAATCTAGGTTGCCAGGTTGCCTGGCATCAATACCCTATGGCACATACCCTGTGTGCACAACAGATTCAACACATTGGGGATTGGTTTAGGAGTTTTGCTAAAATTGTCAACACTGTTGACAGTTCAAACTATTGACGGGACTGGTTCTCATAACCCGATATTTGAACTATAACACCGTCAAAGTGTCACTCATGCCCCTTGCTAATGCTACCCATTTTCCCGCTGCGGTATTTTATAGGCTAAACGAAAGTCACAGTCTTCACTCATGCGATGAATAAGCTGGTGTGCCTTCGCTAAAGCAGTGCCGCCCTGAAAAACCAGTTTAAAGGTATCATGCTCAACATCCATTAAAGCAGCTATCGCTTTTGTCACAAACAAGTCTTTCTCCACAACGTAGGGCTCTTGTAACCCTAATTGCTCCGTTGTCAGACTAACAAGCTCTCTCAGCTCATGATCTGAATAATGGTGATATTTACTCAAAACGAAGCACCATACCTTTATATGAGATTTTTCGACGAAAGCGCTCTAACACCTTTGTTGCTGGATTGGCGGGTATTTGCTGTGACCGCCCTTCATTATAAGTCCTTTCGGCATCTGAAATGTCCCATTTAATCCCTAATCGTGTTAATGCTTCTCTTGCAACAGAAACAAAGCCTTTTGGCAAATAAGGCTTGTCTGCTAACTCTGAATAGCTTAAACGAGCATAAATACCATAACCAATTTTTACTAAATCTCCGTTATCTTGCAGCTTTTTCAACACACGGCTTATCTGTCTATAGCTCCCGAAATCACCTATATCCTCTCTAAGCAGAACACTAGATTTGTTGTGCTTGATAAAGGATTTAATCCTACATTCAAGGCTATCTTTATATGCAACTTTCATTTAAACATACCGCCAATTTAGGACATATAACTGTAAGACTTTTCCCCGGTTGCTGCTCTTTCATAAGTACAAGCATCAATTAATCCTATTGAATTTGTCCAAATCGGTTAAAATTTTATCACTTAACTACATAACATTACCTATCTGGAACATCGGCAAGTACAGGGCAGTGACGATCAAAGCAACTACGGCGCCAACTACCACTAAACTCAATGGCTCCACCAGGCTGTTAATACGTTTCATATTGTCAATAAAACTTGTGTTGTAATAACTCGCTAGCTGACTTAGCAGGGTGTCAAGCTGACCGGTGGCCTCACCCATGCTAACCAATTGCAATGTAAGATTGGGAAAGTAACGTGGGTATTGTGCCAATGCCTGGGATAAGGCATTGCCTTGAGAAACCGATATCTTAATATGCTGCCAACAGTGTTGCAGCACTAACCAGTATTGTCCTTGTGCGATGATGTCAAAGGCCTCGTTTAAATGAATCCCCGTACGTAACAGTAGGCTTAAGGTATAACATGAGCGTGCCAAGGCATGTTGGTGTAGTAACTGCCGAAGACCTGGTAGTGACAACAGAAAGTGTTGGCACTTATTACGCCAACGCACATGGTGTCGATACCCCCACACCACGGCAAAACTGATTAGAGCCAACAGTATTAACGCAGTGGAGCCATAGTCTACCAGCCATTGGGATACGGTCATTAAGTGTTGTGTGATGACAGGTAAAGCTTGATTGGCCTTGTGAAAAAACTCAGCAAACTTAGGTACAACAACGGTCAACATAATACCCGTGACCAATAAGCTTACCAGTATGACGATCAGTGGATAGGTCAGCGCTTGGATTAGTGCTTTCTTCAACGCTGTCATGCGGCGGCGATACTGCACCAGATAATCCAGCACTGACTCAAGCTGTCCAGTCGTTTCCCCAGCATACAATAGCTGACACTCCATAGGGGTAAAGCAACGTGGCAAACTCTCCAGCGCTGTACTTAACTGACTGCCTTGCTCTAACTGTGCTTTGATATGAGCCAACATCATTTGCCAGCGTGGACAACGGCGCAGTTGCTGCATTTGGGATAATGCTTCCAACAGCGGCACACCGGCTTTAATGGTAATAAACAATTGTTGATAAAACCAGGTTATCCAGGCTGTCGATAAGCTAAGTCGCTGGGGTATGCACAATGCTTTAACCCGGCAACGGTGCCAGCCTTGTTGTTTTAATAACCGCTGTGCTTGTGAACGGCTTTGAGCCTTAAACACACCATATTGTTTGATGCCGCCCGCTTTACTAGCGTGCCAATGAAAATAACGGTTTGTCATGGGGAAGAACTCGTTCGATTTCTGCCTGTGTCGTCACACCGTCTGACACATAGTCCTGTGCAATCGCCGCCCAGGTGGGCCAATGCTGTTGCTGATAGTGTTCCAGTGTTGTGGTAGTGGCATGGTTAAGTAAATGCTGTTGTATCGTTTGGTCAATCGGTAATACTTCAAATAGACCGGTGCGCCCCCGGTAACCATCGTGACAATGAGAACAATGATGAGAATTATTGCCGTGACAATGTTGGCAGCAGGTGCGAACCAAACGCTGCGCTATAACACACTGTACACATTGGGCAATGAGATACGGTGCAATGCCCATATGTACCAGGCGCGTTAATGTCTGTGCGGCGGTGTTGGTATGGAGTGTGCTCAATACCAGGTGGCCTGTTTGTGCCGCTTTAAGGGCAATCTCTGCAGTTTCCTGATCACGGATCTCACCGACCATAATCACATCCGGATCTTGACGCAGGAAGGCACGTAATGCTTGCGCAAATGCTAAGCCGGCACGTGGATTGACACTGACTTGATTAATACCCGCCAGGGTGATTTCCACTGGGTCCTCAATGCTGATTACATTGCGGCTGGGCTGGTTTAGCACTTGTAACATGCTATAGAGTGTGGCGGTCTTGCCACTACCAGTAGGGCCAGTCACCAAAATCAATCCCTGTGGTACCTGCAGCAATTGCTGTAGCAGTGCTAACTGGTCCTGGCGTAAACCTAATTGATCTAGTTGAGTATAGTTGGTTGTGTCGGGCAACAGACGTACTACTAGCTTTTCACCGGTAATAGTGGGGCAGCTACTAATGCGACAGTCGCGCTTGCTTTGGGCTATTTGTATTTGCATGCGCCCGTCTTGTGGCAGACGTTGCTCAGCAATATCCAGTTGTCCCATTAACTTAAGTTTGGTAATTAACTTACTGCTTATCGCCAGTGGAAATTGGCCGATAGGTTGCAATAAGCCATCCAGGCGGCAGCGCACTATCAATTGCTTATGCTGTGGTTCAATGTGAATATCGGATGCACCGCGCTCAATAGCCAGTTTGAAAATATCATTAATCAATTGCGCCGCGCCAAATTCACCTTGATAACGTTGGGCAATGTAATCAATATGCATTGCCTATTCTCCTGCTGGGGTACATTGATGTGGTGCATAAGCCTGCAATGCACTATCATGTGGGTAAGTACACTGCCAGCTTATCGTACCTTGTGTCGGGTCGTAGCTGCCTTGCCAGTTTAGTGCGCCCAGTTGATCAGCCAGCGTCACCGTGATGGTTGCTATATTCTGGCTATCACCCTGGATGGTAATAGCATCGACATTATGCGAATGTGCAACCAACTGTTGGCTGGGCAAGTTTAGCGTCGCGTTGCTAAGACCCTGCAAATTACCATGATGGAGCAATGCATACTCGGTAACGGCCATTTTAGCCGGCTGTACTAAAACCACGGCCGCACTAGCGTGTGATTTATGGACATAGTGCTGATAGGTCGGAATAGCAATAGCGGCCAATATACCGACAATCACAATAACGATTAATAATTCAACCAGGGTGAATCCCTGCTGAGTGACGTTGCGTACCATAGCTGTTCCTTTTGCATCCTTGCAAAAAAAAGACTAGCATAGATCCGCTTTATTTGTCCACAACGTGATCAGATGATTTTATTAGCTGGTGATAAATGCGCTTTTCTAACTGCCAATAAATCACTGTGGCAATACCAAAGACCACCAAAAACAGAAACATAATGCCACAGGCGAGCAAAATCACATTGCCCCAATCAGACACATCAGGAAAAGGCTTTATCAAAGCTTGGATTAATACGATTAGCGCCAGGATCATTGAGACTACGGCATTAACACTCAGGGCATGCAACCATGCGGTTGGCATGGTCAACTTACACTGTATTACAAAAGCGGTGATATAGGCCAGCACCACAGTGCCGACAACTTGCCAGATACAGACATGGGGCAGACTAAAAAAAACGCCCAGGATAATAGCAGGGATCACCACGCGCAGATGATGTAGCGCTTCTTGATATAGGGTATGCTGTTTCATAAGATAAAAACCCCAATCCATTTCATACAATTTTATATAAAAATAGAGGATTTTGCAATTGGCTTGTGTGGCAGTTCAGGGTTTAGGCGGCTTTGCTACATGGCTTTTTGACAAACTCGAACTTGCCTGTCAGCTTTCGTCTCCAGTACAACTTCATTATACTATAGCTAACCTGTGTTAGTGCGTTTGTCCATGTCGAAAAAAGTCACCCTTGCCAATCGGCGGCGTATCCAGGAAATGGCGCACGATGTTTCCACAGCCCAGTCTAAGCGCGAAGAGTTATTGTCCTTAAAGGCAGCCGGTCAGGATGACTGCACGCCACAAACACCGGTTGCCCAGCATCAAGACGAAGTGCGTCATTTAGTTGCCAGTTTGCAGGCATTGTATGCTGATATTTCCTCTCGAGGCGACCATAACCGGTTGCAGTTCAACCGGCAGATCCAACACGATATGATTATCGCTGAGATCCGCCAAGCCATGCAGAAAAAGTCGCGCGATTGCGTGCAACGAGGCTACAATGAAGCCCGCATTAAGACAATCTGCCAAGCTTTTCTCGATGATGTCAGGGTGGGGTTAAATAGCGTTGGCATCATCATCAATCCGCTCTATGTGCGTAAGTTGCGCGGCAAAAAAGATTAGCTTCAAAAAGTCTTGTATCGGACACTGATCCGCGACATCCTTGCTTCACAATATCCATACTGGCGCGCAAACTTCATCCATTGCATTGAGTTGGCCATATCATGCTGATCTGCTTTACAGTCACAATAGATGTTTATATTATCAAACTTGATTTAATTAAGAGATATAAATTATGACAAATAGATATATGAAAATCACTGATATCATTGGCAGTGCAAGCACACAAGGCTATGAAGGCTGAATATCTCATGGTGAAATATCCAACAACGGTGGTGGAGTGTCGCTTGTGACCCTGGCGCGCTTTGTTATCATCGGCGCAATACTGCTGTGCCTTACTGCCTGTTCCAATAGCCAGGTTGCCTCTAACACCGGCAAATATAAACCGATTATTAACACCCACCCGCGGTATTTCGTTAGCGTAAGCGGCCATATTGATCCGCAG
>JANQIS010000228.1 GCA_028282045.1 Gammaproteobacteria bacterium | reverse complement strand
CAAATTGAACGTGTGGGGCTATTTGCCGGTGCACACCCTTGGTTGCAATCGATTGAGCGAGGTTGTCTACCCTATGCAGGTGGGTTGAGTCTGGGGTATATTGCGGTGTTTGAACGTCATGAAGTTGGGCTGACACCTTTAGTGGGTGAGTGGGCCAGAGCGAGTGCAATTCCAGGATAATCACATGATGAAAACCGTTGAAATTTACACCGATGGCGCTTGCCGCGGTAACCCTGGACCGGGTGGTTGGGGGGTTTTATTATGCTATGGCGATCAAGAGAAGACGTTGTTTGGTGCACAAGCACAAACCACCAATAATCGTATGGAGTTGCAAGCAGCGATTGAAGGGTTAAGTGCCCTGACCCAACGCTGTCATGTAAGACTCACTACTGATTCGCAGTATTTGCGCAAAGGTATTACCGAATGGATGCCTGAATGGAAAAAACGTCAATGGAGAACCAAGCAAAATAAGCCGGTGAAAAACCTTGATTTGTGGCAGCAGCTTGATCAGGTAACCGGTCAACACGATATTGAGTGGCATTGGGTTAAAGGCCATAGTGGTCATTTTGGTAATGAGCGCGCCGACCAATTGGCTAACCAGGCCATTGATGAGTTACTGGGAAATTAAATATGCGCCAAATTGTGCTTGATACTGAAACGACTGGACTGGACCCTAAAGCAGGACACCGTATCATTGAAATTGGTGGTGTTGAATTGATTGACCGGCGCTTTAGTGGCAAACACTTGCATTTTTATACCAACCCTGAGCGCGAGGTTGAGGCCGATGCATTAAAAGTGCATGGCATCACCAATGAGTTCTTGCATGATAAACCTACCTTTAAAGAACTGCTGGTAGAAATGATGGAATTTCTGGCTGGAGCAGAGCTGGTCATTCACAATGCGCCATTTGATGTTGGCTTTATTGATCACGAGTTAAAGTTGGCACGCAATCGTGATTGGAAAGGCCCATTGGAGCGACACTGCGCCATACTGGATACTCTGACTATGGCGCGTAAGATGCATCCTGGGCAGCGCAATTCTTTGGACGCATTATGTAAGCGTTATGATATCGATAACAGTAACCGTGACTTGCACGGTGCACTGTTAGATGCCCAGATTCTGGCGAATCTATATCTGACCATGACCGGTGGTCAGGAAACCTTTAGCTTTGAGCAAGCCGATGAGAGTGTAGTGCGTAACAACATCTTACCAGTGACCGGTATACAACAGGGTGATGACATTGCTTTAAAGACTATCGAAGTTAGTGCTGATGAGCTTGCGGCGCACAAGGATTATCTGAGGATGCTGGAGAAAAGTAGTGGTGAGATACCATTGTGGCAACAACTGGATACATCATGCCAGGACTAACTATTCATAATGCCGGTTTGCGTTATCACGATCATGTGATTTTTGATCATTTTGATTTTTATTTGCCTCAAGGTGGCTGGACGTGCTTGCTTGGTAGTAGTGGTGTAGGCAAGAGTTCATTACTGCAGTTAATTGCCGGCTTTAAGCAATATCCCGGTACACAATTAGCCGGTGAAGTGAGCTGTGATGATGGGCTGCCATTACAAGGTAGAATTGGCTATATGGCCCAGCAAGATGGTTTGTTGCCATGGTGTAATGTGCTGGACAATGTGCTGATTGCAGCGCGTCTGGCCGGTAAGTCGCTAGCGCAATATCGTGAACGGGCTTGTTCATTGCTCACTTCTATGGGGCTGCAATACCACCTGGAGCATCGGCCGGCAGCACTCTCAGGTGGGCAACGCCAGAGGGTAGCATTAGCGCGTACAATTTTACTGGATAAAGAGCTCATTTTATTAGATGAGCCATTCTCTGCTTTAGATGCAGTAACACGCCACCAATTACAAGCTTTATTCGCGCAATGTCTGCAAGGTAAAACGGTGTTGATGGTGACGCATGATCCGACTGAGGCGCTGCGTTTAGGGCAGTATATCCACATCATGATGGGACAGCCGGCGCAGGTGGTGCATGTGATTAAGTCAGACACACCAACACCGCGCAACATCGATGACCCTTGGGTTTTGCAGCAGCAGAGAGTGATTTATCGTGAATTAACCACTGAGGTTAACCATGTTTAAACGAATAATTCTGTTGCTACTAGGGCTGTTGATATTATGGCAGTTAATTATTTGGCTGTTTCACTTGCCGGTATATTTTGTTCCCAGTGTGTATACTGTTGGCTTAGAGTTTATTCATGAGCCGGCATTGCTGTGGGCACAAACCTGGCCAACATTGCTAGAAGCTTTAGTGGGCCTGATGATGGCGCTGATTAGTGGGGTGGTATTAGCGGTACTGATGAGCTTGTCGCAGCCGGTGAAGTTCTGGTTGTTGCCGTTGATGGTGGTGAGTCAGGCGATCCCGACATTTGCTTTTGCACCCATTATTGTGATTTGGCTGGGCTATGGAGTGCTCAGTAAGATCGCGGTGACAGCCTTTGTATTATTTTTTGTCATTGCTTCGGCGCTGTTTGATGGCTTAGAACGCACACCACGCGTATGGCTGGATATGGCGGCAATTGAGCAAGCGAGCCGTTGGCGTACACTTAGTTTGCTTCGTTTTCCGGCCGCCTTGCCCTCGCTGGGTTCCGGGCTGAAAATGGCCGCTGCCTGGGCGCCGATGGCAGCCGTTATCGGAGAGTGGGTTGGTGCCAGCCGCGGCTTAGGGTTTCTCATGCTCAATGCTAACGCTAGGGTAGATACGCCATTGACCTTTGCCGCTCTGGTGGTGCTGATATTCATGTCGATGATTTTGTATGGCCTGATATCAATTCTGGTGCAGCGCTACTGGTGGTGGAGTATCTGATTGCCTTGCATGTATCATTGATCCAGTGTAATTTGCTTACAGTTTAGTTTTTGTTTTATACCTTAATTTATCTTGCCAATTGCCAGGTGAGTAACGATGAATTGAAATGAAAACCAAGCGCTAAAATATAATCAGGTGATGCTGAATTGGCCATGTCGGCGTCAGTTGATGAGATGATAAGCTCCAGGAAAATGAAGGGTGATTATGCGCCGTGTGGTTAACCGAATTATGGCAGTTTTTGCCTTATGCTCACTTTGCTCTACGACCTTTGCCTTAACTTCGGTGCGCGTGGCATTAGATTGGTATATCAATCCAGACCATGCGCCATTGCTAGTAGCCCAGCAAAAAGGTTTTTTTAAACAACATGGCCTGGACGTCAAATTATTGCCGCCGGTCAGTAGTTCCGGTATCTACCAATTGGTAGCTGCAGGTAAAGTTGATTTCGCAATCGATTATGAATCATACTTGCTCAAGCAGATCGATGCAGGGATGCCTTTGGCTTGGACAGCGACACTAGTGGCGCAGCCGCTTAATACCTTAACCGTGTTGCAAAGTAGCGGCATTACCTCGATTGGTCAGTTAAAAGGTAAGCGTATCGGTACTGATGCCAGTGCCTCAGAGGAGGTAACATTAAAAACCATCCTTAAGTCAGCCGGCCTTACCATGGATGATGTAAATGTTGTCAACGTCAATATGGGATTGACTCAAGCCTTGTTGAGTCGTCGAGTTGATGCTGTGGTGGGTATGATGCGTAACGTTGAGCCAGTGCAGCTACATATGATGGGAGTCAAAACGTTTTCATTTTATCCTGAGCAATATGGTGTGCCCCCGTACGATGAATTGATTATAGTTGCCAATAAACATCGTTTACAGCCCAAAATAGTCAGGGCGTTTAATGCTGCCTTACAACAAGGAGTGGATGATTTACGCCGGCACCCACATACCGACTGGTATTTAGTGAGTAAGGCATATGCCTCAATCCTGGCAGCCAATAGTAATATGGCACGAGTCAATTATGCGATCTGGCAAGCAACAGTACCTTATTTTACCCATGATGTGACAGGCTTTGATATAGTGAAGTATCAGCGCTTTAAGGGCTTTATGGTTAAAAGCGGCCTGCTGAAAAAATCGGTGCCCTGTCGAGAGTATGTGGGGTCAGGGGCGGGTGGCCTGTGTAAGCACTAATCATTCACCTGACTTCTGGAGCCAATCTCGTGCACCTAAAAAGTCATTGTACAGTTGCGCCTCTTTGCTATTGGGCTGTGGTTGCCAAGCATAGCCCCACCGGACTATCGGGGGTAGCGACATAAGGATTGAGTCTGTACGTCCGCCAGAGCGCAAGCCAAACAAGGTGCCACGGTCGTAAACCAGATTAAATTCCACGTAACGGCCACGGCGGTAAGCCTGAAATTCCCGTTCACGTTCACCATAAGCGAGGTGTCTGCGTCGTGCAATAATTGGGTCATAGGCTTTGATATAGTGTTCTCCCACTGATTGAATGAAGGCAAAACATTCCTCAGGTGGTAGGCGGTTAAAGTCATCGAAGAAAATACCGCCAATACCACGAGACTCATTACGGTGCTTTAGGAAGAAATACCCATCGGCCCACTGCTTAAGCTCAGGGTAAAGTTCAGTGCCAAACGGATCACAAGCGTCTTTACACATTTGATGCCAGTGTCGGCAATCTTCGAC
This sequence comes from Gammaproteobacteria bacterium, assembly GCA_028282045.1. GTDB lineage: Bacteria > Pseudomonadota > Gammaproteobacteria > Francisellales > CACEW01 > JANQIS01. Next base: position 697 of record JANQIS010000228.1, on the reverse strand, counting down.
AAAACCATAATAAGGTGTGAGGTCAAACCCGCCACCAAACCACCAGACAGTGTCATCACCTTTCCTTGATTGAAAATAGCGTACATTAAAATGGGAAGTAGGTACATAAGGATTAATGGGGTGCATAACTACTGAGACACCTAATGCCTCAAAAGGCTGGCCAGCCAATTCAGGGCGATGTGCCGTGGCGCTGCCGGGCATTTGCTCACCGCTGACATGGGAGAAATTGACACCGGCTTGTTCCATCACGTCACCTTGTTGCAAGACGTGGGACTGTCCGCTACCCAGTTTGCTTTCCCATGAGTCTGTGAGGAAAACTTTGCTGTCATATTGACTTACCATGGCGCAGATATCTTGCTGTAAATTCAGTAGGTAAGTTTTGATGTTGTCAATAGTGGCTTGCATAGTATGCCCTTCGTTTTTGATTCGCGCTTATAATATCAAATCGATTAAAGGTGGTATACTGTAGGCAATATCAGGCGTTGAGATGAAAATGAGAATCAAAATCTGTGGAATCACTCAGGTGACAGATGCCAAGATTGCTGCCCAGGCAGGTGCTGATGCGATTGGCTTGGTGTTTTATGAGAAAAGCCCGCGTGTTGTGACAATTCCTCAAGCTCAGGGCATTATGGCTGCCTTGCCTGCATTTGTCAGCACAGTAGCATTATTTGTCAATGCCGATGCTCAGCAAGTACAA
>JANQIS010000111.1 GCA_028282045.1 Gammaproteobacteria bacterium | reverse complement strand
AATCGCCGGCACTGGTGTTGCGCAATAAAAAAGACTCCTCTATGCGTATTGCAATCAATCTGGTCAAAGAGGGGCGGGCAGATGCCTGTGTCAGTGCTGGCAATACCGGCGCTCTGATGGCGACATCACGTTTTGTGTTAAAGATGTTGCCGGGCGTAGATCGGCCAGCCATTATTTATGCCTTTCCAGGGGTGAATCACCAAACCGGTGAGACGCATCCGGTGCATATGCTCGATCTGGGTGCTAATGTTGACTGTAGTGCAGAGCATTTATTCCAATTCGGTGTGATGGGTTCTATCCATCATGCCTGTATTCATCCGGAACACGGTAAACCACGTGTGGCACTGCTCAATATCGGTGAAGAAGATATGAAGGGCCTGGAGATTATCAAACAAGCAGCCAAAATGCTTGGCGAATGTGAGTCAATTAATTATATCGGTTTTGTAGAGGGTAATGATTTGCTGCGTGATAAAGCCGATGTCATTGTCTGTGATGGCTTTATCGGTAATATAGCGCTCAAAACCGTTGAAGGTACAGCCTCACATATCGCTTATCATGTGAAAGCCGTCTTTAAAAGTAGCCTGATGGCACGTGTGCTGTCAGTGTTTGCCTTGCCAATATTATTAAAACTGCGCAATAAACTGGATAACCGCCGTTACAATGGAGCCAGTTTGATTGGCTTAAAGGGTATTGTGATCAAGAGCCATGGCGGTGCTGATAAAGTGGCCTTTTTGAATGCTATAGTTGAAGCCGTCAAAGAAGTAGAGCAAGATATTCCTAGTAAAATTCATCATCAAATTGCTGACTTGTTAGGCCAAGAGAGTCATTAATGTCACAACCAATCATTACCGGAACCGGGCGCTATTTGCCGCCCAAATTGCTAACTAACCAAGATTTAGAGCGCATGGTGGAAACCTCAGACGAGTGGATTTACCAGCGTGCCGGCATCAAACGACGTCATATTGCAGCAGCACATGAGACCAACCTTTATATGGCGACCCAGGCAGCGCAGCAAGCGCTGGAGCATGCCAACTTAGCGGCTGATCAGCTTGATTTGGTTATGGTAGCCACCTCATCACCGGATACTTTAATGCCCAGCACAGCATCTCAAGTGCAGGCCCAAATTGGCGCCCAATGTGCTGCTTTTGATATTTCCGCTGCCTGCTCAGGTTATGTGTATATGCTCAATATCGTCGAGCAATATTTTCGTAATCCGGCAATCAATCATGTGTTGATTATCGGTTCTGAGCGGATGTCGCGTTTTTTGGATTGGCAGGATCGTTCTACTTGTGTGTTGTTTGGGGATGGCGCAGCGGCTACCGTGTTTAGCCGTGGTGAAGGAGAAGGGCTGATTAAAACAGCGATTTATTGCTCTGGCGAACATAAAGAATTGCTGTATGTGCCCAATGCCATGCCGGAGAATATGGGCGATGCTGAGCAAACTGACAACACTTTGAAAATGCAAGGTAATAAAGTTTTTCGCCATGCTGTGGAGATGATGGATCAAGTGGTTGGCCAGGTGCTTGAAGGCACCGGTTATTCCCAGGCTGACATTGATTGGCTGGTACCGCATCAGGCCAATGAACGCATTATCACTGCCACGGCGAAGAAGCTGGGTTTGCCGATGGATAAAGTGGTGATGACTATCGATGACCAAGGCAATACCTCAGCGGCGACCATCCCGCTGGCCCTGGATATTGCCATTGAAGATGGCCGTATTCAACGTGGAGATTTGATTCTTTTTGAAGCCTTTGGCGCCGGATTTGTTTGGGGTGCAGCACTGTTACGTTATTAAGGCATGCCTGCCGATACATAACATTTCACAACCTTTTGCCGCGTAGGGTGTGAATATTTATTATCAAAATTAATCATTGTATTCCGGCACCATATATAGCACAATTTTTCTGTATTTAAATAGCTCAGTAGGAGTGGAAAGTGCGAGGAACGAGTGGCTCAAACTTCACAATGTCAGTTTTTATTCAATTGGTGAATGACCTTGGCCAGATAGTTAGTCGCGTGGGTGTGCCAACAACAGATACTACACGCCCCATCATTGATGGGATTCAACTCCCGCAAAATTGCTCGGATCTTTCGGCCCGCCTTCCTCAGGACATAATTGATGGTAATGTAATGCCACAGGTTTCAGTACCATCGGGAAGTATTGTGAGAACAGATGGTTGCGGCTGGCTATCAGCAGATGCCGTGACGGTTTTTTCTGGTGGTAGTGATGCGGATCGGGCCTGTTTGGAATATGCTCAAGTGGATTGCCATACAGATCCCTCAATAATAGCTGGAATTGCTTTCGGAGCATTTTTGTTGCTGATAATGATGGTTGGTCTGGTGATTCATGCTAGGGTTTCTTCTGGGGATTCAGGCTACCATGCGATGGATTCCTTGGCTACAGGTGACCCCATGGTCATGACCCCGGCATACATGCGGCTGATGCCATGGGCGATGATGAATCGTTCGTGTTGTACCAGGGAAGAGATGGTAACGGGAATGATGAGTCGTCTCAGCCAGCAGCCTAGTAAGCCATTGTTTTAACCACCCTTGCGCGCTAGACAAGTGCTGTTGGTTTCGGTAGCTTCTGTAATTCTACCAATTGATAAAAACCATGATGAGTTTTACATTCTTATTCCCTGGTCAAGGTTCTCAATCATTGGGAATGTTGGCCGGATTCGCCACCGAAACCCCATTGGTGCAACAAACCTTTGCAGAAGCCAGTGAGGCTTTGGGTGAGGATTTGTGGCGCATCAGCCAACAAGACGCTGATAAACTGAATCAGACCGCTTATACACAACCGGCGATTTTAACCGCTTCCATTGCACTGTTGCGTGTGTGGCAGCATGAAGGTGGGCCCGTACCTGATGTGATGGCCGGCCATAGTTTGGGTGAATATTCGGCTTTAGTTGCGGCATCAGCCATTGGCTTTGCTGATGCAGTGAAATTGGTACATTTACGCGGCCAATTTATGCAACAGGCAGTGCCGGAAGGTGTCGGCGCGATGATGGCGATTATCGGTTTGGCCGATGATGTGGTCACAGCCGTGTGTGCTGAGGCGGCTGAAAGTGGTGTGGTGGCAGCGGTCAATTTCAATTCACCAGGCCAGGTGGTGATTGCCGGAGAAAAAGGTCCCGTACATCAGGCCGGAGAGTTGGCTAAAGCAAAAGGCGCTAAGCGTGCCTTGCCATTGCCGGTAAGTGTGCCATCACATTGCCAACTGATGAGGCCGGCGGCTGAAAAACTGTCGCAGGCGTTGGCACAAATCAACATTAATCCTCCGGATATTGCCATACTGCGCAACGTTGACGTAGCCGAGCATAAAACAGCGGATGCAATCCGTGATGCACTGGTACGTCAACTTTATATGCCGGTACGTTGGACTGAAACGATTGAATTGATGGTCTCCCGTGGCATTGAGCGTTACATCGAGTGTGGCCCAGGCAAAGTATTAGCAGGCTTGAATAAACGCATCAGTAAAGATCATCCCGCCCTGGGCTTTAGTGATATGGCTTCGTTGCATGAGCTGCTGGCTTAATTTAGGATTGGTCGAATTATTCAAACAGAAGGGTAACCATGACAGATGCAGCAAAAATCGCCTTAGTAACCGGTGCCAGTCGTGGCATTGGTCGTGCAATTGCAGAATTATTAGCCCACCAGGGCTATCATGTAGTGGGCACAGCAACCAGTGATGACGGTGCTGCCAAGATTGATGAGTATTTGAAGGTCATTGATGGTAATTGCGCCGGCATGCGCTTAGATGTGACGGCGCCACAGAGTATCGCTGAAGTGCTGGAGGCGATTAAAGCGCAATACGGTGTGGTACAAGTATTGATTAATAATGCCGGAATCACTCGTGATAATTTGTTGATTCGTATGTCTGACGAAGAATGGGATCAGGTTATTGATACTAACTTGAAAGCCATCTTCCGCCTATCTAAGGCAGTCTTGCGCGGCATGATGAAAGCTCGGTGGGGGCGTATTGTTACGATTGGCTCAGTCGTCGGTACCACGGGGAATCCGGGACAAGCAAATTATTGTGCCGCTAAGGCAGGCTTGATTGGTTTTACTAAGGCACTGGCCAAAGAAGTGGCTTCGCGCAATATTACGGTAAACGTTGTGGCATCGGGCTTTATCGATACCGATATGACCAAATCGCTGGACGATGAGCTTAAAGCAACCTTATTGGGCGCAATCCCCTTAGGACGCATGGGGCGCCCTGACGATATTGCTCATGCTGTGGAATATCTGGTTTCTGAAGGTGCCGGCTATGTGACTGGCGAGACGATTCACGTTAATGGTGGGATGTCAATGGTATAGTAGTATGGGCTTACTTCATGCAATCTGATTGAAAATATTTTTTAAATTCAACGCATTAGGCAGTTAACCTGTCACCCTCAATTTGTGTTGAATGAGCTAACCCTGCGCTATTACTGTATAATGCTTGCAACCAGGAAAAAATTGAATACACTACAAACACTGAATTTTCACTCAATACATTAAGGGGTATAAGCCATGAGCAACATCCAAGAACGCGTTAAAAAAATCATCGTTGAACAATTAGGTGTCAAAGAAGAAGACGTCACACCTAATGCTTCATTTGTTGATGATTTGGGTGCAGACTCACTGGATACCGTCGAGCTGGTTATGGCATTAGAAGAAGAATTTGAAACCGAAATCCCTGATGAAGATGCTGAGAGAATCACCACCGTTCAGCAGGTGATCGATTACATCAATGAGCGTTCAAAAGCCTGATTGCTGAGGCTATTCATTGGTTATTTTGGTGAGGAAGGTCAGTTTTACTGGCCTTTTTTAGTACGCTAGGAGGTCTCTTATGACAAAACGTCGCGTGGTTGTTACCGGATTGGGTATGCTCTCACCGCTTGGTGTGGGTGTTGAGCGGAGCTGGGACAATATTTTAGCCGGTAAAAGCGGTATTCGGCCAATTACCGAATTTGATGCCAGTGCTTTTGCGGTGCAATTTGCCGGTACGGTGCCGGACTATGATCCACTGGCCTTTTTCTCTGCTAAAGACATTAAAAAAATGGATATTAGCATTCAGTATGGTGTCGCTGCAGCAATCGAAGCCATGCAAGATAGTGGCCTGGAGATTAATGATAATAACGCAGCACGCGTGGGGGTGGCCATTGGCTCAGGTATTGGAGGCTTAACAACAATTCAAGAGACCACGGCCAGCTATCTGGAAGCCGGGCCGCGTAAGATCTCGCCTTTCTTTATTCCCTCAGCCATCATTAACATGATCTCCGGACATGTGGCGATTATGTATGGCGCTAAGGGTCCGAACATTGCCATTGTCACGGCTTGTACTACCGGTACTCACAATATTGGCTATGCCGCCCGTACCATTCAATATGGCGATGCTGATGTGATGATTGCCGGTGGGGCGGAAAAAGCCAGTTGTGAACTGGGTGTCGGTGGCTTTGCCGCTGCACGGGCGCTTTCCAAGCGCAATGATAACCCGCAAGCGGCGTCCCGCCCGTGGGATAAAGATCGTGACGGCTTTGTGCTTGGTGACGGTGCAGGAGTTGTAGTGCTGGAAGAATATGAGCACGCTAAAGCCCGTGGCGCGACAATTTATGCCGAGCTGGCCGGCTTTGGTATGAGCGCTGATGCTTACCATATCACCTTGCCTGATGGTGTGGGTGCTGAACATGCCATGCGCCATGCTATGACAGATGCACATGTCAATGCTGATTTGGTGGACTATGTTAATGCCCATGGCACCTCAACACCGGCCGGTGATGCGGTGGAGAGCCAAGCCATTGAGCGCGCTCTGGGCGACGCTGCCCAAACAGTCTCAGTGAGCTCAACTAAATCAATGGTAGGCCATGCCTTAGGCGCTGCAGGTGCACTGGAAGCCATTTATACTGTTCTGGCGATTCGTGACCAAGTGGCGCCGCCAACTATCAATTTAGAGAATATTGATGAAGGTTGTCATTTGGATTACGTGCCGAATCAGGCTAAGGCACGTGAGATTAATGTCGCCATGTCCAACTCGTTTGGATTTGGTGGTACGAATGGGACATTGTTGTTTAAGAAGGCTTAATCGATGGCTGAGCGCGGGCGTTTTATTACACTGGAAGGGGGAGAGGGCGTCGGCAAAACCACCAACTTGATTTTTATCAAACATTGGCTTGAGGCTGAAGGTAAGAAAGTTATTGTAACGCGTGAACCCGGCGGGACGCCATTGGCTGAGCGCATACGCAAATTATTACTCGATCCCCAAGAACAAGTGGCAACAGAAACCGAGCTATTGTTGATGTTTGCTTCACGTGCCCAGCATTTAGCAGAAGTGATTCGTCCGGCACTGTTGCGTGGTGATTGGATACTGTGCTCGCGTTTTACTGATTCTACTTATGCCTACCAAGGTGGTGGGCGTGGTATTGACGCCGGTCGTATTGATGTGTTGGCAGACTGGCTGCACGCTGATTGCCAACCGGATGCCACATTATTGCTGGATTTGCCGGCAGCGCAAGGGTTGGCGCGTGCCAGAGCACGTGATGAGCTCGATCGTATCGAACAAGAGGAAGTGGATTTTTTTGAGCGCGTCAGACAAGTTTATCTGCAGCGTGCTAAAGCCAGTCCGGTTACTGCCATTATTGATGCTTCACGGTCGCTGGAGCAGGTGCAGCAACAGTTGGTTGGTGCGTTATCTCAGCAGCTTGGTATAGTCGACTGTAAATAACCCCATTTTTGAGTGCTAGCTGTGTTGGCCAAACACTCCTGGTGCTCATTTAGCGCGTGTAAACTCCGCTCCAGCTTGTTTGGTCCGCCTTGCTATCACCTCAAAACTGCCATCATTCACACCCCCCTTGCCAAACATTTTGCAATGTTTGACACTGAGTTGCCTGTAACTTTGCGCATTCCAAAGTGCCATTTCTTGCATAAAGCCCATAAAATTCAAGGGGTATAGGGGGGTTGCAGGCAACTGGTATAGAGCGCCATTAGTTTTTTACTCAAGGCTTGCCAGTCGTAGTGTTGCTGGGCTAACTTTCGTGCTGCCTGGCGCATCGGGTCATACATTTTGGGGTTGGCAATAATCAGCTCTACCCATTGGCTGATTTCACTGACGTCAGTAGGCTCTTTGAGCAAAATTGCTTCTTGTTGATGGGTAATGGTCTCACTGATGCCGGCAATATTGCTGGTAATGATGGCATTGGCACAGGCTAATGACTCGATCAACACTAATGGATGTTGCTCACCGCTGGTGGTGGTTGGAAACAATAAGACATCAATGGCTTGATAGCAGCGGCGTAGCACATCGTGGGTAACTGCCGGCATTTCAACGAGTTTGCCTTGTGTCTGTAAGGCTTCAGAGCGTTTGACGATATCAGGGTATTCTTTACAAACCCAGGCATCAGCCGGTGTCGGACCGACACTCAAACCGATGATATCATCGCGCTGGGCGCACAGCGCCTCAAGCGTTTGGATAAAGGTGCCATAACCTTTGGGGATTTGCTTGCGACCGATATAGCCTAACACATACTGAAAGTGGCGCTCACCAAGGAGCTCGTGGCGTAAAGTTGCAAGCTGCGTTATTCGATCAACTGGTTCAAATAAACTTGTATCAGCGCCATTATGAATGACTGCAATACGCTCTGGCGGATAACCGTGAGCAATCAATTGTTCACGAGTGTAATCAGCCACAGCAATATATAAATCTGCCCTACCCAGCTCAGGCTTAAAACGGCGGATGGCATGGGCATGCACCACCACTTTGCAGGGCTTGCCGTAGTGTTGTTTGAAATCCTTGACAGGGAATTCAAGTTGATGGGCATGTACAATATCAGGCTCAAAGGCTTTGGCAGCTTTAAGCAAACGTCGATGCATCGGATAGCAATCCCAGCCAATAATCTTCTGCATTACACGTTTATAAGCCTTGCTTACGGTAATACGCTCGATATCACCCCACGTGGCGTGATGTTGGCGTGGGGCCAGATGGCTTTCGTTAAGACACACATGTAAATGCTCACAGGGCAGATGCTGTGCTAAATATTGTGCCGCTAAGGCGGGTGCAAAACCGCGTAGGTTGGGAATATCACCATGAGGCGTGTAAGTCAGGACTTTCATGCGGGAGTGTGCTGGGTCGGCAAGGTCTTAAGCATAGCCTAATCTATGATGAAAAGACCACTGCATAACGACCATTAACGGCAAATCTCGACCTTAGGAATCGTCTTGTCTATGCTGCGACGGGGCTGGTTTCTCCAGCCTTAGTCCTGGTATCAGTTGTTGTATGGCTGCTTGAGCTATTATTGTCACTGGTTGCACTCATTGATTCTGGTGCCATCACAGTAGCCGTGCTAGTGGCGGCTGCACTGCTAGCCGCGCCACTTGCGCCACTGCGTCGGAACTGGCTTGAGTAGTGGTATCAGCACTACTGCTACCAAGTACTGCGCGCATTTGCTCATGTACTGTAGTTGTCTGAATCAATAGCGTTGTTAACGTGGCACCACAAGATTTGGGTATTGTTATGCTATAAGGCTTATCTGGCTCATAAAGTGCTTGCGCTGCTGCCAGGCAGGCTTTGATTACAGGCGCACTTTTCTCAGATGAAAATGACACACGATGAAGTTGCCACATAAGGTGACTGGCTTGCTTTAGCAACACCAACCAGCCAATGATTTCTTTTTTAGGGATAATAGTTTCTGATGCACCAACCGGAATGATGTTCTGCAAACCCTGTAGTAATGTTGTCAGGTAATGACGTGGCATAGGGTGGTTTTTGCGACAAACTGTTATAAAGAATTCGGTTAATAGCGTTGTTAAAGGCGAGACTGTTTCGTCGTGTGGTTCAACCCTTTTGAGTAAATTAATAAACATAGACGCCAGGGCAAACATATCTAACTTTTCGGTGACCTGGCAGGTATCGTCTGTGTCGCTGATAAAAGCATAAGCAGAATCCTCAAGCGCATCGTCATAATCATCAAGTGTATTAAGAGGCTATCCGAAAAGGGTTATTCCCTTTCAAATTGCACTCAATCAATGCATACTTTTTCAAGCATCAGCCTATAATACGAGATTTTCACGC
>JANQIS010000098.1 GCA_028282045.1 Gammaproteobacteria bacterium | reverse complement strand
GAGGCGATTTTGGACAGGAGTCCAAAATCAATACCTCGAGTAGTCACTCACTTGTCTTTGAGCTTGCGTACCCCAGCGAAATTATCGGTTGACCACTTGGTTGTTGATAAGCATACCGGCGTATAGAAGGCAGGCTCGTTGTCTGCATGGGCTTGAAGTTATCACTAAACATTGCTCTGAGCCTGCCTAGCGCGGAACCGGTATAACTTGGGGTAATTTTATTAATTGGCTTACCAACAGACTTCAGCTCATGCTCTATTGCCTTTTCCATATCAGCGTTTTTATGACGCTCTAGAGTCGAGGCAATAACCTTAGCAGCATACTCCAATGCTGGATTATCATTTTGGAAAATCGACTCAAGTAATTCATCAACCCCTTCAGATTCTGGTAATATTCCGCCGTTTGCTTGCAACCGTTGTTCTATATAGGACTCTACTTCCTCCAAGAACTGGGTATATAAATCACCATAAGGATAGGTAGGATTAAAAGACTTAGAAGCCCGAACTTGTTCGTAGACTTTTGCAGCATAAGGAAAACGCGTTTCATTTTCAAACATGAAAGGAGGTATTTTTATCCTTAATAAATACTCCCAACTATTCCTATTCCTTAAAGCATCACTATCTGGCTTACGGACACTACTTTTAGGATGCTGCCTCACCCCTGAGGTGTGCGGATAATACATCATACGCATCTCCTTGCGTTTTCTATTTCTTACTGGCTGTCTCTGTCATCACATAACAGTCATCAGTCAGCAAACTGTGCGCGATACCCTACCGTAATCCAATCAGTAAAAATACCAACACCGCGACCTAATCATTAGCCTCATTTACAGTGCCCGGCTCTTTAATGAGCGCAGATAAATCATATAACCCTGGCGCAAAAACATGTGTCAATAGTTGGTCAAGCGCCCAAATGGCGCCTTGGGCAAATAACTGGCGCGAATGTGCTTGATGCTTCAAGGTGATGCTTTCAAACCGGGTTGTCAGCGTGAGTTCGTGAATGCCACAGATGTCGCCTTTACGTTCACTGCTAATCTCACTCGGGTAATCAAGCCACTGTTGCCAAGCTTTAGCTGTACCACTGGGTTGGTCTTGTTTGTGACGATGATGGACCTCATGACAGTGTGCTGCAGCTTGACTTATTTGTGCCCACCGCCCCAGAGCATGTAGTGCTTGTTTGATAGCAATCATGCTTAAACTGAAATTTCCAGCCACCACCCAAGGTGCGCGCAGTGTCTGGGCAAAGTCATCATCAAAGCGCATACCGGTAGTGCCCCAGGCAACCGGAATGGCAGCTTGCTGTAATAACGCCATAGTCTGTGCTGCGGCATTTGTCGGTACAAACACAATAGCGCCTTGGTGATGCTTTAGCGCTTCGACACTAGGGCGATGGCGCGAGGTAAACACCTCTATGCACCGCTGTCCTAATAATTTAACCACAGCTTGGCCAGTATTACCGGCGCCAATTACAGCGATAGACATGTTTGTGCCTCCATTAATTGTTGATGCCATTGCCGGGCAAGAACCTCTAACTGTGCTGCCGGCAAAATCAGTTCGACCTGTTGATGAGTATGGCGCACACACTGATACCCTTGTAGATCAAGTACCGTAGTATCACCCAACACAATAAGACGCTCTGGCATGGGGCTAATCAGGGCAAACCAACTATTGTGAGCCTGCTGGCTAATTCGTGTTTGCTGCCGGTGGTCTAAGGCAATGATGTGAATAGGTATCTGAGCTTGCTGTGCCGGCTGCACAGCTTGTGGATGTAGCACTCGTGCACCGGCTTGTGCCATTGCAATAGCCTGCTGATAGGATACATAGCAATAAGCTTTTGCTTCAGGCAACCAGTAAGGATTCGCGCTATAGAGTGCACCCACATCTTTATAGATCCATACAGCCTTGGCTTGTGCAGCAACTGCAATCAAGCTGGCACAATAGTCACTACCCTCAAAACCTAAAGTAGTGGTGTGTCCATCTGCATCCGCGCCGATATACCCTTGGGTAATCATGCAGCCAGATGGACGCAATGCCAGTTGACACGCTAACGGCTTTGCGTTGCCATAATCATTATCGGTGCTCAAATTTTTTCGAATATCATGCCAGTAAGTTGGAAAATTAAGTTGCTGGCATAGTTGATACACCAACCATGAAGTTAATAATTCACCCTGTGCTAACAAGGTATCTTGCTGCCTGGCTGATAGAGCTTGGTATTGTTGTCCAGCTCTGGCAATCACAGCAAAAGCTGTCCGGATTAATGGCGTATCAATACTTATCTGTGCCTGAGCAAAGTGTCGTTGCCAGGCATGGATATATTGATTGGCCAGTGAAACTGATGGTGATTGTGCCAACCGCAGTAATTGGCGCGTTTGCCCTTTTAAGGCACTCACCACTACGATACCTATTGAGGGTTGTAATTGAATACGCCCCAACGCCTCACGTATTGTAGTCACATCAGTCAGCAGGCTGCCGCCAAGCTTGGCCACAATCATTTGTGACGCGCCGCCAGCCATTGAGGTAGCTCGCTAATGTGGTTTAACGTATCAGTAGGGTTAAAGGACTTTAGTGCATGAGCGGTTTGTGCCACGCCAAGCACATCCACCCGAGCATTCTGTGCGCAAATAATGTCATAGTAGCTATCACCGATCATTAAGGCTTGCTCAGGCTCAACCACCAAAAAATCTAAAATGCGGGTAATGACCTCGGCTTCCGGCTTCTTCGGGCCATGGTCGTGGCAACTAAAGGCGCTAAAGTATTGTTTAAGTTGATGAGCTTCAAGCTCATGATACAACTGTGACTGTGATGTGGCAGTAGCAATTGCCAGCTCATAATGGTGGCTTAATTGCTTGATCATCTCACTGACACCCGGATATAAATCCGGCACCTGTGATGGTAAGGTTGGTGAAGCCACACCGGTGGACAACGTACCGTTCCAGTCAAAGATCAATAACTCATAAGGTTGTTTAGTTATCATGTAGTGTTGCCAATAATTGCTTAAATAACTCATCATAAGGCGCGCTAACCGTAATCGGCTCATCACGCCAACTCACCTTTAATTGTAAGCGAGCGGCGTGCAGATACAAGCGCTTAATAGGGTATGGAAAAGCCATTGGCTGCAGAGCATACTTA
>JANQIS010000074.1 GCA_028282045.1 Gammaproteobacteria bacterium | reverse complement strand
GAAGTATTATTTCAAGTCCCTGTCTTACTTTACCATTATCATCATTCCACTGTGGCATGCCATCAAAGGCAGAGCTATGCGGGTCAATAGTCTGCTCTTTAAGCGCTTGCGCAGCCTTGTCCTTGCGCTCATCCAACAGCCCACCTTTTATTTTTATTGACGGAAAAAAACACTTTGATAAGCGAAGAATCAATAATCCCCAGTCTTGATATTTTGCATCATCAGGAAACTCACCCCACTTATTATATAACTCCAATAGAACTTGCTGCATCCAACGTTGATTTTTATTCTTTTTCACACTGTTAAGGGCCCTGTTAAGGGGACTGTCATGTTCTTGCTTAGGCTCAGGGTTAACCTTAGCTTTTTCTGGCTTTTCTACCTCTGGTCTGCTGCGATCAGTGAATACAAACATTAGCAGGGCCCTCCTTTGCTAAATAGCATTGCTCTATCAATACGCCTTGCGCCTGGCTTTAAAATGAGATACAACCTATTTTTGTTGCATTTCCCAATAAACTGGTTATAATCGTCTCGGCGATATTTACCTCATTGCAAATTTATAGCCATTTAGGATTCAGTGTTTCAGCTTAATTGCCATCTTGCTATTGGTATTTTTACTATCGAAGTGATGCTTGCAGCTACGGTCTAGATATTACCGCCAACCGTCATTTCAGAAATCAATGTACTACCCACCTGAATTGAAGAACGAGTCTCTGTATCATTGGCAATAGCGACAATGTTGCGATACATATCTTTCAGGTTACCGGCAATGGTAATCTCCTCAACCGGATGCTGGATTTGGCCGTTCTCAACCCACAACCCGCTGGCACCACGCGAATAGTCACCAGTAACCAGGTTAACCCCTTGGCCAATCACATCTGTGACAATCAGACCAGTTCCCATCGCCTGGATCAGATCATCGAGCGTTTTATCCTGGTGGTTAATGCGGATGTTATGACAGCCGCCAGCATTACCGGTGGTCTTTAAGTTTAAACGCCGTGCTGAGTAACTAGACAAAATATATCCCTTAATCACACCTTGCTCCACAATATACCGCGGCGCCACCTGCACACCTTCAGCGTCAAATGGGCAGCTTGCCAAACCTTGTGCTACAAAAGGATCTTCATAAACTGAGACAAACTCTGGCAACACTTGCTGCCCCATACTCTCAAGCAAGAAACTAGCATGACGGTATAAGCTACCACCACTGATGGCCTTGAGAAGGTGTGAGAAAAACCCTGTCGCTAAATCAGCCGCAAAAATCACTGGCACCTTAGCCGTCTTTATTTTATGCGGGTTCAATCGCACTACTGTCCGGTCCACCGCTTGCTTGGCAATGTCTTCAGGAGTCCATAATTGTTTGGGGTCACGTGAGACAGAATAACTATAATCACGCTGCATCTGGCCATGTGATTGGGCGATGAGCCCTAGACTCATGTTATGTTTTGAGCTGGCGCAAGCACCGATAAAGCCATGTGAGTTACCATAGCCACGCCAACCTTGATATGCTGTAATACTCGCACCATCTGATTGCTTAATACGGGCATCTAAATCCAAAGCGTGTTGCTCACAGCACCGACACTGCGCCACAGCATCCGGCACATGCAAATCCCATGGATGATACAAGTCCAGCTCAGGCCAGTCAGTAGCAATATCCTCAACTTCAGGTAAACCCGCTGCTGAGTCAGCAACGGTATATTGCGCGATTTGATATGCAGCGTCTAATGCTCTGGCAAGGGAGTCCTCACG
>JANQIS010000064.1 GCA_028282045.1 Gammaproteobacteria bacterium | reverse complement strand
CCGTCAGGGTCCTCAACAAAAGCCAGTACCGTTGAGCCATGCTTCATTGGGCCTGGCTCGCGTACTACTTTACCGCCGGCATCACGAATACGCTCACATGCTGCATAGACATCATCGACTTCGATGGCGATATGGCCGAAGGCATCACCCATGGTGTAGTTATCCGTATCCCAGTTATAGGTTAATTCAATAACAGCTTGTTCAGATTCGGGCCCATAGCCCACAAATACCAGCGTGAAACGCCCTTCGGGAAATTCTTTCTGGCTGAGTAATTGCATGCCCATCACCTCGCAGTAGAAGTGGATGGATTGCTGTAAATTGCGAACCCGTAACATAGTGTGAAGTAAACGCATAATGATCTCTTAACTCCTCGTGATTTGTGTATTCAACCACCTTAAGCACTATTGGTCAAATCAGCCCTATCATCGTCATCATCTCTGGATGAGTCTTCGTAACTGCCTCTGCTGCTAAAGAATGATCTTGTCCCATTGCTTGTTTAATTTTCTCCAGGAAACTATCTATGGCTGGTTTACCTCTTAACTCAGGCATAGATAGTCCAATAACACCGATTTTCTTGTTTTTAAAAGCATTGATGTCTGCCAATAAATCGGAGTTTGCAAAGGTAATGCTTTGCTCAAGATATACTCTGTCGGGTAACGAAGTGCCAGGCGTTTGGAGCCCCCGCCACCTGATGCCAAAAATGAAGCACCGTGAATGGCACAGATAAAATCATCCCGGTATAAAGTTTTCATGTCTATTAACCCTTGATTACTAAACTCTGGGGCCATGATCATGTTGATTGTTCAGAAGCTGCTGCCATACCGCTGCTCCGAAGGTCGTGGCAAGCTTCCAGGAGAGTTCTTCTTTTATGCTTTCTTTGTATTCTCCGAGGATACGTATAGCGCCTAAAAAGGGCCAGGTCTGGGCAGCCTGTGATTTGTTGAGTTCAACCAACTGTACGGGAAGGGGTAACTATTGAGGGTCATCTTGCGGTGCATGGCCATGTGCTTGTTTATAAGGGGTTTTCCCGCCGCCGACCGTGAACATGCTTCGCTGTGCACCTGTTTGTCCACTGGGGTTGGTTGAGCAAAAAGCAGTCGGCAAGGACAAGCGCCAACGCAGTCTATGGCCTTCTGTTTTTAATGCCCCAGGCAGTGTTACCCATTGTTCAAGGGTGGGTGCGTCATAATCGTCAACTTGGCGAACTGCTTTGCGTCTTAGAAGCTTATCAATAGTATCGTTGATCGTCATTTCACCTCGTATAGTCGCATCGAAAGTTGATGATACGGCAACAGAGGGGTGGCGATGGAACAGGCTGGTATGGTAATTTAACCGCGCTGCGTTGAGAACCCATACGGCGGCATCACATTCATTATGCTTGTCATATACCGCAAACCACAATGCGACGGCCATGCTACTACTCCAATCTAGCAAACGTGTTGGGATGCCATGATGTTGCATCAGAGTAAGCCAGTCTAAGGTCGAATGATGAGTTTGGGAGTGTGTTTTAGCGTGGCGGATGAGCGCCATACGCCACATACTGGTTTCATCTCGGTAATCACCGCCTCGAAATACACCTGGTGTTGGATGATACGCTACGGATTCTTCACCTCTGAACCACATGGGAAAGGGGTATTTATGTGGCGGGGCACCTTCAGTATAATGGGATGGCCCCCACAAGTGGCTATTCTGTAAATCGTTTAAAATAGCAATGGCATCACCAACACAGGTAACAGGTGGATAGTCGAGTTCACAAGCTAACGGTTCTGGTTCTTTTGATAGATATCGTGCGCCGAATATTCTGGTTTGCCAACGGGCGCTGCGTGTGGCGGCTTGGACAGCTCTGCTAAACATAATGGGTCTCCTCTTTAGTGCTGATTAATTTTGGGGTGTGTAAAGTGATATTGATCCACTGTAAGGTGTGTTGAATCTCATCTGTGGATAAAAAATAACGCATCACATAATCAATTCTTTTAGGTAACGCACCTAAATAAAATTCATAGAAAAAGCCATGTTCAATAGCGATGAGTGTGTTGCGACATGAAGTCGTAAGATGAGGAGTCTGGTAGACCATCTGTACTGTCAGATGAACCTAAGGAGCTGAATAAAGAGCGCTCCTGACAATGT
>JANQIS010000049.1 GCA_028282045.1 Gammaproteobacteria bacterium | reverse complement strand
GCGTCAGTCTCGTGTGGTTTCGGTGCAGGCGTGTCTAGAGCAAGCTTTGTCAAAAGTGGCTAATAACCCGATTGAGATAAAGCTGACCACTTGATGGCTGGCGTGCACCCCGGCATCAGTACGTCCGGCACAGATTACCTCAATCGGGTTATTAGCCACTTTTGACAAAGCTTGCTCTAGACACGCCTGCACCGAAACCACACGAGACTGACGCTGCCAGCCACGATAGGCAGTGCCCTGGTAAGCAAGACTAAGAGCAACTGCCTGATGTGTCATGTACTTATTTTACTAATGGTTAAAACGGCTTATGATAACAATTTTACCGCCATCTGACAGTATGGCCTAATTCAATACTTAGATATTTCATGAAGCACCCAAACTAAAAACGTTGGCATTATTATCACTGTCCGATAAAATATTAATTTAGAAGGTGGGAAGTTTATGTCAAGTCATTTTTCACAGAACAACATTCTCTTTGGCATTTCCCAACAAGGCGAAGTGAAACAAAGTGCTAGCCTGACGGTTTTGCTCGATCAAGGTGAGGTGTCACGTATTTTTGCGCTTGCCAAACAATATGGCTCGCTATCCGTTGCTCGCCAACAAAATGGCTTTTGCATTAAAATTGGCACACACCATTTTAGTATTGCCATCGAAACCGCTTGTAGCAGTGTTACTTTTGAGGATGTAATAGAATTATCCGCCGAAATGGCAGGACTATTTGTTGAACTGGCCGACATTATATTTCCCAAGCGCCAGGCAAACTTTATGCTCTTAACCAATAACCTTGATAGCGAATTTGCTGTTTGGCAACAAGCCACAGATCGTAATATGGTATTGGAAACACGTAATGAACAACAAGCTCTACATTTTCAACGCTGGCAGCAAGCATTAAAGGAAGCTGCACGCAACAAATCCTCTATTTTGCGTCAGATGCCACGGGAACAACACCCTCACCAACCTAATGCTAGCTTCGCCCCCAAAATGCCACACGATGTTATCTTACAACTTAACTATGGGGCATTAAGTCCGTTGTGCGACCTGATGATTGCTTATGGCGAAATCGAGCTGGCTTTTATCAATGGCATATTAGAACTCCACATTGGCCAAGTACATTTGTCCATCGTGGTAGAACATAACCGTGTCACTTTGAATATTCTTAGCTTGGACCTTAGCAAACCCGGTGCGGGAGAGCTAATTGCCAAAATTCTTGATGCATTCTTTTATGACTTGCAGCGTCGTATCGAGATTACCATGCCAGAAGAGGCTCGCTTGAGAGTCATGTGGCGCACTCTGCACCAAGCGGGAGTACATATTGATGCCAAAAACCCTGAGCAAGCACAATTGTTAGCACAGTTTGCTAAAGAATGGTTACGCGAAAATCGTCAACAATTTACCACATTATTCGATCAACTTAAGCAATCGGGTGATTTGGATTCCGATACCACCCTTGAAAATAACTAGTTGACTGTGAAAAATATCGATAAGCGTTTCACAATCCAGGGAAAACAATGATGAGAATCAATCACCTATTAGCCATAGCTTTAGTCGGCGCATTAATAGTCAGCACAGCCATCGGTGCTACCATTGCCAGATCCGGCCAGTCGTCTGTCACACTATATGCAAAGCCAGATAGGCAAAGTAAAGTCGTTGCGACTTACACACAAAATGCACCACTGACAGCATTCTATCGTCACGGCCAGTGGATCAAAGTAGGTAATAGCCACAATGGCACAGTTGGCTGGATTAGTATGGCTGATTTACAGCATAATGCCACCAAGCCTCACCGCGCAATGCAATCAGTGCCGCTAACACAAATCCACAAAACGCCTTATGGTAATGTACAAACTACCGAACGTTCTGGCACGATAAACGGTGTGCACTACCGAGTTATCACGTCCAATTTAAATACCAACGATCAAACGCCCGCCCAACGCCAGCGTTGGGAAGCCCACTTGGCACAGCAGCAGCAGAAAATACAGCAACAAATACTCACCCAAGAGCATTCTATCGATCAACAAATCCAAGCTAATTTACAACAAATGGACGATTTGCCCGGCCAAGGCGACTAATCACCTGAATACTCAATGTCTACAGGTGCTTTTCACAGTCAGCAACATAAGATGTTTTTGATGAAACGTCCGGGTTGGCTATATTAGCTGCCTGCTGTCTAGCAGCCGCCCTTTGTTGCGTTGCAGGCTGCAACACTTCCACAGCCATTCCTAAAACACCAATGATATTATCGTGTTCACCATATATGGCATACAAACGGGTTCTTAATGCACGTTCAGTACCATCTGGAAAGGCAAACACATTCTCATTAATGACCGATTCATCACCATTTAACACCGCTTCAACGCACTGCTGAAAGGAATCACTCGTGGTTTGATCAAGAGAGAAATCAATATCACACTTACCGACAACATCATTATTATCTTCTAAAGCAAGTAAAGTCCCAAAACCTTTGGTACACCATTGGTATTCAGATTGAATGTTCTTCACAAAACCTAGGCGCGCAACATAAAGCATAATCTCATTTAGCACGGCCGGATCATCAATATGCAGCATTTGCGATAACTGCTCAATGCAGATGGCATACTCAGAATAAACACCTTTTTCTAAGATTGTGTCACAAATAGATTGTAATGCTCCAACGCGATCTTTTAGTATTATTGACATCTCCCCACTCCCTTTGTCAACTTATCTGGTGCTGATCTTAACATATTTCCACCGCATTGCAAATTAATTGTTGCGTAAAAATATAACTATACATATATTTTTCTTTTTATCTTTTACCATGGTTATTAAACCTCGCAAAAAATTCATTTTCTAATATTCTTAGTTGATGCCTTGCTACGCAGTAATCTCATTTCATGATACGCTATTGGGTCAATTTCATTAGCCTATCAATTTGTGCATTTATGATCGACCCTAAATTATTGCGTAATCATCTTGACATTGTAGTTGAAAAACTCGCCAAACGCGGATTTATTTTCCCACTTGAACACTACCAAGACTGTGAAACCAGGCGTAAGGCATTGCAGACACAAACTGAACAGCTACAAAACGAACGCAATGTTAAATCAAAAACTATCGGCAAGGTAAAAGCTGCCGGAGAAGATGTACAGACTCTGCTAGCCGAAGTGGCACAGTTAAGCAACAAGCTAAAACAAACTGAGGCTACCCTTGAGGCCATACAAACAGAACTTAATGATATTCTCTACAGCGTGCCTAATCTTATCGATGATGATGTCCCTATTGGAAACGATGAGACTGATAATGTAGAACTACGCCGCTGGGGCCAACCAAGACAATTTGATTTCACCCCACAAGATCATGTAGCACTAGGAGAGGGGTTGGCTCAAATGGATTTCACAGCAGCCGCCAAGTTATCAGGTAGTCGCTTTGTTGTGCTCCATGGACAGATTGCACAACTACAACGTGCTTTAATTCAGTTCATGCTCAATTTACATCTCACTGAGCATGGCTATAGGGAAGTCTATGTGCCCTACTTAGTAAAGAGTGATTGTTATTATGGCACCGGCCAGTTGCCCAAATTTGCTGAAGACTTCTTTAGTATCAGTGGCGGACAAGACCTTAACCTCATCTCTACCGCAGAAGTCCCAGTAACTAATTTAGTACGCGAGACTATTTTAGAAGGTGAAAGCTTACCGTTACAGTACGTGACGCATACCCCGTGCTTTCGTAGTGAAGCAGGCTCTTACGGTCGTGACACGCGTGGCATGATCCGCCAGCATCAATTTGAAAAGGTCGAGCTGGTGCACATTGTTAAACCCGAAGCAGGCGAGGCCACCTTAGAAAAACTCGTCGCTCATGCCGAACGTGTATTGCAAGCGTTAGAACTACCCTATCGCACAGTCATTCTCTGTAGCGGTGATATCGGCTTTAGCGCAGCAAAAACTTATGATTTAGAAGTGTGGCTGCCATCACAAAACACCTATCGCGAAATATCTTCCTGCAGCCACTTTAGCGATTTTCAAGCACGTCGCCTACAAGCACGCTACCGTGATAAGGGGATGAAAAAGCCCCAGCTAGTACATACACTCAATGGTTCAGGTGTGGCAGCGGGCCGTGCACTGGTAGCGATTATGGAGAACTACCAAAATGCGGATGGGAGTATTACTATTCCCCCCGTGTTACGTGCGTATATGAACAACCAAGATATAATCACCCCTTAACCTAAGGAGACAATATGGGATTCCTACAAGGCAAAAAAGCACTCATTACCGGTGTCATGAGTGATCGCTCTATTGCTTATGGTATTGCTCAAGCAATGCACCGTGAAGGTGCCGAAAGTATTTTCACTTACGTCGGTGATAAATTTAAAGACCGTGTTACTAAATTGGCGGCACCTTTCAACCCCAAGGCTATCTTGCCCTGTGATGTTTCCAGTGATGCTGAAATTGAATCATTATTTAAAGCTATCACTCAACTGTGGGATGGCATCGATATTATCGTCCACTCGATTGCTTTTGCCCCTGCCGACCAATTGGGCGGTGACTTTGTCGAACAGGTCAACCGTGAGGGCTTTCAGATCGCTAACGATATCAGCGCCTATAGTTTATGTGCCTTGGCTAAATATGCACGCCCATTAATGCAAGGGCGCAATGGGGCCATCGCAACCCTCAGTTATCTCGGTGCAGAGCGCAGCATTATCAACTACAACACCATGGGTGTTGCTAAAGCGGCTTTGGAAGCATCTGTACGCTATTGTGCCCAGAGCCTGGGACCTGAAGGCATACGCGTCAACGCTGTCTCTGCCGGTCCAATCCGCACTCTGGCTGCATCTGGTATTAAAGGCTTTAGAAAAATGTTAGATCATAATGCCAGTGTGGCACCGCTCAAACGTAATGTTACCCAAGAGGAAGTAGGTAATGTCATGGCATTTTTGTGCTCTGATTTAGCATCAGGCATCACCGGTGAAGTGATCCACGTTGATTGTGGCTTTAGCACAGTGGGCGTACCTTCACTGGAAGAAGAGGCATAACCCATCCCAAATGAACTACATTCTGCTAGTGAGTGACCAGCATGACCCCTATTACAACCTCGCATTAGAAGACTGGTTGTTGCGTCGCTTTGTCGACCAACAACCCGTTATTTTCATGTATCTCAACGATCCCTGCGTGGTAGTTGGGCGGGCACAGAATCCATGGAAAGAGTGTCATGTCACCTATTGCCAGCAACACGGTATCGAGATTGTACGCCGGCAAAGCGGTGGCGGTACGGTGTATCATGATTTAGGCAACTTAAATATTAGTTTTATCTGCCCAATGGTCCATTACAATAAACAATATCATCTTGACCTGATGGTCAGCACACTGCGCAGCATAGGATGCGTTGTCAGTAAAAATAAGCGTCATGACATTATGCTCCAGCGGCAAGGCAAAGATTACAAGATCTCTGGCAGTGCTTTTCGTGAAAGTAAAGACAAAGCCTTTCACCACCTAACCTTATTACTACAAGCCGACTTATCTAAAGTGGCTCAGACCTTACGCTCGCCACTACATTTTACTGTTAGTAAAGGAGTCAGTTCAGTACGCAGTGCGGTGGCTAACCTTAACCTGCAGCAATCACAAGTGATCAAAGCACTGCAACAACAGCTATCTGCTACAAGTTTAACAGTGCAGGCAATCAATCCGGATCACCATTACATCGATCAAAAACGGCAAGAATATCGCAGTTGGGAATGGCGTTTTGGCAAAACGCTGGCCTTCACAATCAAACATGAGGGGCATAATATTAGCGTTAACCACGGCATCATCACTCAAAGCGATCACCCAAACTATCTTATTGGGACACGCTTCTAAGCAACTTCACCATAGGTACACACTTGTGCCAAATCAACCAATGAACGAATCGCCACCAGGTAACGTTCAAACCCACCTTCTGTTAGCTGAATATCTTCTGCAATCAATAACCAACGTCTAACTAAGTAATCATACTTCTGCCGCCACATTACTACCCGCTCAGGCGCTGAAAGTTTTTGTGGCGTACTTTGCAACACGGCTGTAGTCAAAATACGCTGCAACTTATCTAAGTCA
>JANQIS010000269.1 GCA_028282045.1 Gammaproteobacteria bacterium | reverse complement strand
CGCGTCAAATTCACCTGTGAATTTGAGTTAACACGCCCTACCACTTGTAATTGCTCTTATTGCAGCAAACGCAATGCAGTAATGCACATTGTTGATGATATCGATATTCTTCAAGGGCGTGAAGCATTAACGTGTTATCGTTTCAATCAAATGACAGGAGCGCATTACTTCTGCAAACATTGCAGTATTTTTATCTATAGCATACCGATGAAACCAATGTATCCGTATGCAATTAGCTTATGCGTTTTGGACGACTGTGATGATTGGTGCAAATTACCAATATTTGAGTTTGATGGCCGTTCACTTTAAATGGTATGAATCATAATTTATAACGCCTGTGTCTAGTTGATTATTATTGTAATTAACACACATCCACCGCTGGAGATTTGCGGGAATTAGTCGGACATTGCCGGGCCTGGTTGGACATTTGATGTTAAATTTGCGATCGGCATCCCTAATTTATATTTGCCGTCAAGCCCTTTATTTTCAAGCTACCCGAAAGGTTCTCGTATCACAACCCAAATCACAGTATCAAACTGTTAATCACTGGGTCGGCGGTTCGAGCCCGTCTCGGGGAGCCACTATTTTCAAGGCTTTCAGGCCATTTTTGGCTCATCCCCACCAACAGGGATAACTCTATTTTATGGTTTATCATTGTGGGGGCGATTGGGCCACATACCCTAATACGTCTCTACCATGATGGCCTGACGTTGCTGCTCCAGCAAGGCCAGGTCACGTAAGTTCGCCAATACCATAATCACCCAGCAGGCACTTCGTATGGGAGTATTCACCAACAGCAAGTCATCACGACATTGTTGGCGAATATGTGTAAGAGCATCGATGAGTGTTTGTGCTGATGTGGTGTGCGCCTGAGGATAAGTAAGCACGTCAAATAACATTGTCGTCAGTTGCGGTAGTTCAGGGAATGTCGATGCTAACCATTGCGGATCATCGTGTTGTTCAGTCGTGAACATGGCAATGAAGTATAAACGATGAAATAACTGGCTCATGATTGGATACAGAGCATCATCACGCTCATGCAGGTTGATGAGCGCCAGACGCATATTAAAGAAATACGGTGCTTTATATGACCAGCAATGGGTTTGTGCTGACCAAAGACGCTGCTGAAGTGCTTGTGTTAGCGGGTATAGCGCGCGTTGAAATTGCAGTTGGTCGTGGTGCTGCTGTGACGATGCCCGGTAGCGCCAGAATAATAGCTGGAACCCCACCATGCCAAACACCCCAATCAGGATGGCCATCATCCGCTGCATGACCATAGTCATTGATAGTGCCGGTGTTAGATCAGCCACAACACCGATAAAGAACACTACCAGGGCCTGAGTGCCAAAATAACTGATATCTTTGTTGCCAAAGTGAATGTAACCAAAAAGTGTAGTTACAACCAGCACGACCAACAGTAACAGGCTGACGTCATCGATATCTAATCCGAGTAGTGCAATGGCTGCAGCAAGACCGGCTGCACAGCCTAAAATCCGCAAGAATCCTTTGTAGCGGGTATCTTCAGGACTGATGCCGACAATGGCGGCAATGGACACCGCAATTTGCGTAAAACCCGGCAAGCTCAGCAGGATCCATATCAACGGCAAACATACCAACACAGAGGCGGTAATAAACGCGTGCTTGAGATAATACTGGTCATAATGTGTCAGTTGGCTCAAAGAGCGTTTTGTGATGATGCGCTCTGGCACGTTATCAGCTTGTGGGTGAGCAATGGCATGCAGTTCTTGTCGGAGCCGATCGAGTGTGCCCAGTTGCTGAATGCCCTCATCTACCGTGTCGATACTATAAGATAGACTGTTTAATTGGCCCCGAGCCTGTTCTATGGTGGTGCTCAGGGTGCACCATGTCGTGTTGAGTGTGGTAAGTGCTTTGCGCAGTGACAGCCAGTTCTCATGAGAGGCATTGAGATCATGGTAAAGTGCCTGATAGCTCGTTTTCAGCGCCTCTAGATAGGGTAATAACGTACTCTTAAATTGCATCAGGTAGGCATTGGATGCTGTATGATGACGACGATGCAGATCAACGATCAGCTCAAAAAAACCAATCAAACGATAGTACAGCTTAACTGACTGATAGTGTTTGTGGTGTGGGTTATCGAGCCCTTCTTGCTGACTGAGTTGCCAAAGGTCTTGTAAGGTTTGTATTTGTTTACCCAGTGCAATAATTTGCGTTTGCATATGTGCTCTGGGTGACTCAGAGGGGGCAATGATTAACGCGATAGCATCGTTGAGTAACGGGATCATTGCCTCGGTGAGCGTGATTATTGCCTGCTGTAGTTCATGCTTTGCGTAATGAGGCATGAATAGGTGTGATACGATGAAAGCAGCAATAATCCCAAGTGTGACCTCAAAACTACGGTAAAAGGCCAGGTGTAAAAAAGAGGACGGGGCCGGGTTGGCGATGCCGCCATAGATAACCATCAGTGCGGTGATAAATCCCAGCAACCAAATATAGCTACGTTTGCGATCGACATTACTCAGGTAGATACCAATAAAACTAAGCACGAAAATCATCATATACACCATAAAGTGTGCTTGGATGAGTAGATGAGTAATCAACAACCCCACTAAAGCGCCCATAACCGTGGCAATAAAGCGCAACACTGCCTTGCTCCAGGTGGCACGACAATAAGTTTGAGTGACAATCAGTGCCGAGATGCAAGCCCAGTAAGGTTGATCGGCTTGCAGCCATAAAGCAAACCATGCAGCCAAGCTGCAGGAGAGTCCGGCGCGCAGTGCATTGCGTGATTGTAGTGACTGTCGGTTAAATCCGGTCAAGGCCGAGCGCATCCCCTGACCAAAGCGTTGGACGTACATCATATTCATAGGAAGGCAAAAACTTTAGCGTCAGTACCCATATATAAGCGCAGCGTATGAGGTAGCTTAGGCAGTACAATATGTACTGGAATACGGTAGTCATAGCGGATCCAACTAGTGACCGGAGTGACATACGGTAAGCCAGGGTTGGGTTTCAATGGTTCACGTGCCACTCCGCCACCGATACTTGTTACTGTACCACGGTAAAGATGCCAAGGACGACTGGCAAGGTAGACCCACACCTGTTTACCAGGATGGATGCCGACTAAGTTACTTTCACGGATATTAGCGGTGATGTGCCAGCTATGTGCATTGATAAAGCCAAAAAGCGTTTGGCCTGCTTGTGCATAGTCACCGGGATAAACACGCAAGTGGTTAATGCGACCATTAACGGGAGCACGCAAAGTGCTCTGATTAAGATCATACTCTTTCAACGCTAATTGGCTGCGTGCTTGTGCAATCGCGGCATCATCAACCGCGACACTTTTTATTAAGCGGTCTTTTTCTTCTTGTGCCTGGATCAGCACTGCTTGTGCGACTTGACGTTGCTCGGTTTTTTCATTCATTTGCTCGTGAGAGACGACCCGTTGTTGGTAGAGCACATGGTAACGCTGCCATTCACGCTGCGCGAGGGCATAGGCAGCTTGCTTAGCGTCAATGTCCGCCTGGGCTTTTTTGAGTTCGGATTGTAGTAAGTGCTTTTGGGCGATAGCCTGCACCAGCCGAGCTTTGGCATGTAACACCCCCAGAGTAAATGGGCGTTGATCCAGTTTTAGTAACACACGGCCTTTGGTGACAGTCTGATTATCTGTGACACCAACATAGGTAATACGACCAGACACATTGGATGTAATATGAATTAAATTGGCGTCGACATAGGCGTCATTGTTATAAACAAAAAAGTAACCTGAACTGTAATACGCTATGATAGCGAGGATAGCCACCAACGTTATGATGCCGATGCGAAAACGTGGTTTGAGTTGAGGCATAAACGATGACACTAAGCGATCCCTCTCCCCAGGGTATCAGTCACCAGTGATTATGCAAGGCTCTGTTGCATTAGCACAAGATTAACCTGTATTAATTCAGGGTGTTTACACAAAAGCCTTCAAGTCCGGACATACCACCCGCACCGATCTTACCAAGATTTTATTCCGCAGGTTATGGTTTTTTAGAATAGCGTTCTTTTGCACAGGTTATTTCATTAAAATCATTAATGGAGCAATGGAGTCCGCACTTTATATCCCCATAGGCATTTTTAACACAGTTATCGCCTTTTTTGAGGCCACAATACTCATCACCAAAATTATCTTTCATGCATTGTGCTGTTTGTGAACTATGATTGATATTAATGTCAATCGTTTTGCTGTGTTGTTGCAGACCAAATTTATACCCGGCTTTATAGCTATTATCATATTCATCTTGATGATCCGGGCATATCTGCGCGTAATCTGAGCGCATATCTTTATTTGCTTTGGCATCATTAATTCCAGCCGCATATGCCGCGTTCTTGCTGCATGTAGATTCTATTTGCATTTTTGTTAACTGCGCACACCCGCCCAAACATAACAACAGAGGCAGAGACAGTGTTAATAGATATATTTTTTGCATTGCATTCACAGTTCAATCTCAATTCAATTGCATCATACCATACTGCACACGACACTAAATCATTGCCATACAAAATTAGCATAACCGAGAAACACTACTGTCTTCAGTTGATTGTCTTTATTGTTATAGGTTATCTATTCTGCCAGTCACTTGATGGGGTTTAGCGCTGATAGCCCGCCATCAACAACGAGATTCTGGCCTGTAATATAGCTAGAATCAGCACAAGCTAGGAATAACGCTGCTTTTGCTAACTCCTCAACTGTGCCAAAACGCTGCTCAAGAGGAATGTTTTGGCGCACTTGCTCATAACGACCGGCATTGTGTCTACGAGATAATGGTGTGTCTATATTACCCGGGGACAAAGCGTTGACACGTATTTTGCGGTGTCGAAGCTCAGCCGCCATTGTACGCGCAAAATTGATAACTGCAGCTTTAGTTGCTGAATAGACACTCAAATTCTCAACGCCTAAAATGCCTGCAGCGGATGCGTTGAAAACAATTGAGCCACTATTATTAAGTAACGGCAAGCTCTTCTGTACCATAAAAAAAGGCCCTTTGACATTTAAGTTAAAGTAATAATCAAAAAACGATTCACTTGTCTGGCCCAGTTGATTACTTGCCGCATCACCTGCATTAAGAAATAAAATATCAAGTGTTATGCCCTTGTTGGTTAACGCAACAAATAAATCGTTAATCGCCTCAATGTCCGAGACATCTGACTGAGTGGCTAATGTATCAGCGTGAATTACTTTTGAGGCTTGGTCCAGTTTTTCCTGATCTCGGCCGGTGATAATCACCTTGGCCCCTTCTTGAGCGAATAATTGTGCTGTAGCCATACCAATGCCACTGCTACCACCGGTAATAAGCGCTACCTTACCCTTTAACTTATTCATCAATTATAACCATCTTGTTATTTGGTGCTCTCATTTTATCACGATGTTAATTCAAGTCAGGTTAATGGCCAACGATTACTGAGACATAAAAAATCAGCCGGTAAATACAGATTTATTCTTTACTATTTCAAATCAATTTTTACATTTTCTTAACATCTGTACGCTTTGCTCAAACACCCCCCCTTTAGTATGCATCAATAAATATGTTACGAATATTAAAAGGCATCATCAGATGGATATCGGTAACCAGTTAAAAGTAGCTTTAGCCAAAATGGAGTTTGGCCAGAAAAATAAGCAGGCTTTCTTACAGGTAATCGCTGAGTTATTAAATTATGGCATCTCCATGTTTGCCGTATTTAATGAAGTACTTACAGAAATATACCCAAAAGGAGGTATGGCTTATATCGTTCACGATATCAGTGAGCAAGTGGCAATGGGTAAGGACTTATCCGAGTGTTTAGCCTTTTGGTATGGCCCTAAAGTCGCTGCGATTATTAAAAGTGGAGAGGCCTCAAATAACTTATATGAAAGTCTGAAGTTGGCGACAGTAGCTATTGATAGCTCCAATAATTATTTCGCCGTATTTATGAAATCTATCTTTTATTCGCTGAGTGTATTTCTTGGCTCACTAGGGATCTTGGCCTTGTATTCCCTTAAAATTATGCCAGCGATTATGCCGTTTTTGAAAGGCAAGTTTTTACCCCCGGTAGTCAGTGGCTACATTAGTTATTATCAATTTATGATCAGCTACGACAGCCTGATTACTGTAGGGGTATTAGCTATGATAGGTGCTGCTTTGGCATTCTTTATCACCCACTATACCGGCCCCAACCGCGCTAAGCTGGAACAATTGCCATTATTTAAAATGTATCGCCAGGTGGTAGGCGCTACCATACTTGAGCAAGTTAGTTTTTATTTTCGCGCGCAAATCCTCCTGGATAAGGCTATTAAAAATATTAGTGATTCCTCACGCTCACCTTACTTAAAAATGCACTGCGACCTGATCTTGCAGAAGATTGATGAAGGGGTGAACAACGTCGCCTATGCATTTGATACCGGTCTATTTGATAAGTCAATTACCTCGGTGATGTTTGCCATGGGTCGAGTAAACCGTTTTGAAGAAAAGTGTGCTGATTACTCTAAATCGCTTAAAAACAATGTGATTGCTGTGGTACAGAGAGTCGGCAAGGTATTCAGCTTACTGTTTATGATTCTAGCCACTTTGAATATTGGCTGGTCAATTTTAGCCATGTACTCAGCACTGCAATTATTAATGTAACCAAACTTATGTAGTTAACGGAATGAGGATAGTGTTATGAAATGACAATACAACCGATACAACCAATACAACAAAGCTAATTATTTACAATCGACCAACTAAATTTTAACAGTCAAAGGAGACTACTATAATGAAACTTAGCAACAACTTAAAACAAGTAACTTTCGCTCAACGAACAAAAACGACCCTGTCACGTCTGCGCAAACAACGTGGTTTAACCCTGGTTGAAGTAGGCCTGGCTATTGCCGTTAGTGCGATCATTGTGGTTGCCGGTCTGGCAATCTACAGGAGCACTAACTCAAGTGCTAAAAGCCTCTCTACAGAAAAAGATATCACAGGTATTTATTCGGCTGCGGTTAATGCAGCAGGAGGCGCAACCACAGTACCAACAATCGGCCAACTGGATGCACCAAACACTAACCCCTGGGGCGGTTCTTATAGCGTTACCAGTACTAATACTACAATTGCAGTTAGCACTGGCAACATACCCAGCACCAGCCAGAAGGCATGTAAAGCTATTAAATCTTACTTTGATGCACAAGTAGCAAACAATATTGTTAATACTACCGGCACTTGTAGTACTAGTGGTGTAACGATTACCTTCAACCGATAAACCTCTAATGATATTTGGCCACTGTGAAGTGGCCAAGATTCATTGCAAAGACGTTACTGAATTATAGTGACGGTGAATGAAAACAAACCAACGGTGACATACCCCATACCAGGAGTGTTCAATGCACAGCGTAACAACAACCCGTACACTCGATCAACAGCACGGCGGTGCTTTGATCGAACTCGGCCTGGTAATTGCCATCTCAGCAGTGTTTTTGATTACCGTCACTCTTTTGATGATCGACTATAGAAAATCGACACAACTGGCCTACCAGTTTCAAGAAGATATGGCAACAGTAAATCAGATTATGAAAGGTGTCGCACGCGCTGCCAGTTATGCACCTGATAGCGGACCCGCACACACTGGCAATATTCTCGATTTGTATAGTAAACATTCACAGTACTGTGTGCCATATGATCCTGCTGATTTAAAAGGCATCGATATCGATAGCATTGGATATACGGGACCTGCTTCAAAGACAGAAAGGTCGGTGATAATTATATTGCACGCACACCTTGATGCCAGCCTGAACGCTAAACAAAAAGTGTATTATCGCCATGTTATGCGTACTGATAGCGGTTTTACCGGACCCAATGATAACTTCACCATTACCCGTCGATACCTATACCCCACCTATAGCAATAACAATATTACTATGGTCACTGATTTTACCTATTACATCCATCAGGACTCTTCAACACAATTTGACCCAGCATCAGGAGTTTACCCATGTCATTAACAAGGATACAGCACTGTACCAAACAACAAGGATGGGCGCTGATTGAGGTGATGTTGGCGTTGAGCATATTAACGTTGGTATTTACAGCAACGATTTATTTTATGAAGCATGCTCAAGACCAACGGGCCGCACAACGCACTGCCCAGGAAATCAATATGGTTTTAGGTGCCAGTGTGTCCTATTTTCACGACCATAGTGAAACCTGGCCTTCTACCATTAAGGCTCTATATCCAAATACATCCCCAACTCATGGCGACTACTTGATGGCCTCAGATGTTAAGAATATTTGGGGAAATTCTTATCTTATTCAACTAACAGGCGCACCAGCTGCGCCTACTGCTGAACTGGCAGTAGGCACCTGTGTGCCCAGCCGATCAATTGCCAGAACATTGGCAGCCATCCTGCCACATGGGACTGTTGATACACCGTTAACAATATCTGGTGGTACTTGGAACCCGGGGTGTGCTGCAGGTTCTCACTATGTGATTACACATATCGCTACAGTGGCCAATGAACTGAAATCTTTTGATATTGCCATATACAAAACAAATACCGAAATTCCAATGCCAAAATGTGTCAGCGGTCGTGACCCTAAAGTGTTTGTTTTGCCACTCACCATCGATACCGGAGGGTTTCCTGTCAGTGCCATTTCAGCCTATGCAAAGGTGAAGAAGGCTGCAGGCCATGGCGACCCGGCAGATCCCTACTGTACATATGGTTGTTGGACCGGACATATCGAGGCGGTTACCAGTAAATCAACCCTGATGAAAGACAGCAGTGGCGCTGCAACACCCTGGCAAGTCATGGCTATCCGTGACTGTTTGACCCACTAACGGAGCATGTTATGCGTATGATCACTACCATATTATTACTGGCCATAAACGTGCTATTGAGTTCGTTGACCATAGCCAGCGCAACGACAGACTGTTCGAAATTGGGCACTCATTGTGGCGCTGATTCAGTCGATTCAAAGTTGCATATAACGACCTTCACCCGGATGGATCATATAGATCTGAACACAATTGACCCCGCTACCCACAAGCCACATCCATATGCTGGCGACCCTGCTTTTAAACTCACCAATAACGTTGGTATTGGCTCAGCACATTCTGGCTCAATCCCGGTGGGTGTGGCAACCAATCCGACCCAATATGACTACACAAATTCAAATAGCACACAGATTCTCAGTGTTGAGGCGATACCGGACATCGTGACAGCGAATGGTACGGCACTACCGTAATAACATAGGATGATGGGATAATAATGATGACATTTCAAAGCATAATATGGATAGCGGTGGTATTCTATAGCGCCCTGTTGGGGGGGCTTCTCACCGTGGTGGCACATCGCTTGCCAATAATGATGTGTCAAACTGCCGGACAGCGATTTAACTTATGGTATCCGCCCTCACATTGCCCTGGCTGTCATACTGTCATTGCTTGGCGCTATAAGCTACCCATTCTGGGATTTTTTATCAGCCGTGGGGTTTGCCATAGCTGCCATCAACCGATCGCTCGCCAATACGTGATCACTGAATTGACCTTTACAATAGCTATCGCAATCCTGTTTGCTCTGTACGGTTTAAGTCCGACATTTTTCAGCTTGTCTGCTCTGGTGTTTTTTGGGTTGGCACTGGCATTGATTGATATTCAGTACCTGCTATTACCGGATATTTTGGTATTACTATTACTGCTATGCGGATTAACAACTAATTATTGGCATACTTTTGTGACCTTTGATCAGGCCATTTTAGGTGGTATTACAGGCTTTATGCTTTTTTGGCTAATTGACCTGATCCATAAACTGATTACACACCGCAATGGATTAGGATTTGGCGATGTCAAACTGATGGCAGCGCTAGGTGTTTGGGTTGGCATCACGGGGGTGTCACTGATTATGCTGATCGCATCACTGACTGCTGTGGGCTATGCCATAGTGACAAACCATCGATCACACAGCAAAACTTTTTTACACCGCAAGCTACCTTTTGGGCCATTTTTATTAACGGGCGGATTGGTTTGTGTGCTGGCAAAGCCTTACTTACCCTTTTTTATAGGAGCATTAACGTCATGAAACAATGGAAAATACCAATAATATTGCTACTACTGATCAGTCTATTAACACAAGCTGATATGGCATTGGCAGTGAACGATTCAACCAACACAACAACCTCTGCCACAAACAATGTCGCAGTGCAATGCACTTCCTATAATAACGAGAAAGTTGATACAAGCATCAGTCCAAGCTCAGGTTATTTGGCTGAGTGTGACGCTAACCGCGCTTTAATTGGCATTCAAGCCTCTGCCTCAACTAAACAACAAAATCTGTACTGTGCAAAAATTGAATGTAAATTTGCCTCAGGAAGTAATGAAACCCTAACTGTTGTCCAATCCTAATATTGGCAGCGATGAATACAACTTACACAGGAGAATGAGTGATGTACTATATGAAAAGAGTCATAACAGGCTTGATTATGCTGGTTATGCTGTTAAACAACCAGTCAACGTTTGCTTCCAGTTATTGGGGCGTTGCTTTCACCAACTTGACAGGTAATTCTATCACCCTATACAGATCAGGCGACGACTGTATGTACAATACAGTAGATACTATTACTGTGCCATCAGGGGGGACCGTTGACTATGGCGAATCCAGTCATGCATACGAAGACTCCAACCATTGGAATCCCTTTGGCCACAATTGTGCCGATATGCCAAAATGGGTCTCGTATAAAGCTTATACCAGCGGGACCTATCTTGGCAGCTTAAAGCTGTATCATCATAAGACTAGCGATTCGGGCTGGCCGTGGTGGTTATGTGCTATCGCTGTTATCCCTTTATGCTCTGCTACAGCAATCAGTCATTTATTTGACCATTGGGGTAATTATATTGGCACAAGCGATTTGGCTTTCGCGCTTGATCCTCATCATAAGATCAGCTCGATCACCGGCAGAAGTGCTATCATTCCGGTTTGTTACTCAGGGAGCTTAAACCTGCTTTGCTACAATCAAGATGTGCCATCAAATGGCGGCATTAGATATCAAACCTACTTCACCAGCTTGCTCACAGCCGCTGAGATTAAGGCAAACCTGATATTTTATGGTGTATCTTCCAACGTGAATAAAATCTATAAGTATGATGGCTCAGTGTTAAGCCCAAATGACATGTACTGGCATAACGGCAGTGATGCAGGTTCATGGTATCGACTCTACCAAGCATCACAGGGTGGATTTTCACAAGATAAAGCCTCTAGACTGAACATCACTCAGTTAACAGTAGGAATGAAAGCTGCTATTAAGCCTTTGATGGCAATGCAATATAAGTGCAGTGTGCAAGTCGATACCGGGGATAGAACATACGGTCCTTATAAAGATTGGGACTACAATACGAAGAATATCCCTGCACCTTCCGGCATTGTAACAAGTGAACGCAAAGGATACTCTACCTTGACGTTGGATTGTTCACCCAAAACACCGATGTTGGCACGTCTTGGTATTAAGCCGATGAAAATAACAGCAAAAATTAATTATTTTAACCTGGCTCACTTTTAGACCTTTTAACAATCCGGGTTGGCGCTGTAATGAGTGCCAAACCCGGGTTGCAGCCCGCCAGGGAACAAGCTTTATTAACTCTTTACATTTTATTTACATTCAACAATTTTCTGTAAACACGGACTTGTCATAATTATCACAAGATTTAATTTTCATAAGTAAGGAATCTATATGAAATATGTTAATCAATCTATATTAATCAGTTTGGGGTTGCTCACTTTTATAGGGTCAACTTATGCTGATCAAACCCAAAACTACCCTGTTACTCAACAAACGCGGGCTACCCCCGCA
Source organism: Gammaproteobacteria bacterium (assembly GCA_028282045.1). GTDB lineage: Bacteria > Pseudomonadota > Gammaproteobacteria > Francisellales > CACEW01 > JANQIS01. Next base: position 1,715 of record JANQIS010000269.1, on the reverse strand, counting down.
CAACAATCCATGTCTGCTGAGGAGATGGCAATTCAAAAAACCTTGCACCAACAAGCAAGGAAACTATTGCTCGATACCATTGTAGCTGACTCAGCACGCCTTGCTACTCAGATACAACACCCTCAACAGCAGCATCACCAACAACCTGCACCTAACACTAACAGACCAAGCGCGTCGCATCCTGCTATGGCGACTGGTGGTAATATTCAAATCAATGTCGACACACTAAAAATTAAGAAAAAATCTGACAATCAACCAGCCACCCACATGGCAAACAACGTCATGGACAGTCATGTTAAAGCACCCGTTACGGCGCCCATTAAAGCGCCAAAAGATAATGCATCAATGCAAGCGCCCATTAAAGCGCCAAAAGATAACGCATCAATGCAAGCGCCCATTAATAGCTCACCAGTTCATCATAAGGCTGTGCCACATATGAGTAAATCTAAGTTGTTTGTCGCTCACGCCAATAAGACACTGCTATTTAATATAGAGAAACTTTCTAAACAATATGGATGGAAGGTAGTTACAAATAATACCAATAAAAACGATATTGTATTGTTTAATACTAAGAAAATCGTTGCCAAAGACTATGTTTCAGCGATTCAACAACTGGTCGAAGGATATCCGGTGAAAGTCGAGTTGTATCAAAAAAATAAAGTCGCTTATTTTTATTTTATTCCATCTGGTTCATAAATTTAACTTATTAAGGGATCCTCATGTGTAAATGGAAGTGTGCCAAATACCTATCGTTAGCGTGTACAAGCTTTAGCTTATTAACGCTCTATGGGTGTGCCAATGAGTCAGCGATCAAAACGTCGGTTACCCAACAGGCTAACCAGTATAGTCATAAAATTAATCAGGCGTATCAGTCCATTGATCCAGCTCATCAAAATAAAGCACAACAAAATCAAGTAAAAACTCTGGACAAATACTATTTTACTACGGTAAAACGCCAGCCGTTATGGTTACAAAGTAACGTAGTGGTCAACGGCACTTTTGATCTAAGATCACTAATGAAACAACTGTTGCAAAATGCTGACACTACGGTTGAATTCAGAGGTGGTGCTGATGCTAACCAACCAGTCACCCTGCACTTTAATGGGCCTATCAGTGGCGCACTAAAACAAGTAGCACAATTAACCGGTTATTATATTGACACCAATAATGGGCATGTGGTTGTTTCTGACATGACCACACGCACATTTCAAATTAATGCCATTCCGGGTAAAGCGGATTATGATATTGGCAAAACCCAATCACAATACCCGATCGGCAACCTGGGCGAGGGTAGCTCGGGTTCATCAGGCTCGAGTTCAGGCTCGGGGAATAGTAATCAATTCAGCAAAGAAAGTGCTTCAGTTGATGCCTGGAAAGATGTTAACTCTGCCATTAAGTCAATACTGTCTAAATCGGGTAAGTTTGAAGTTTCACAATCAAGTTCATCGATTACTATCACCGATCATGCTCAGAATATCAAACGCGTTGCCAAGTGGATCAAAAAATACAATTCTTACTTAGGCCGGCAAGTTAGCTTCAAAATTCAGTTAATTTCCGTCGAGCTTAACGATAACTACAACCGTGGTATTAACTGGAGCGCGGTATTTAGAAGTATTTCGCTTACTCAACCAGATTTATTGGGCACAATACTGCAGACATCCAGTAATAACGTCACTCAAGGGATCAGTACCACAGCCTTTACGTTAAATAAAGGA
>JANQIS010000261.1 GCA_028282045.1 Gammaproteobacteria bacterium | reverse complement strand
CGGTTTCTAATGATTCAGCCAAACGTTGCTTATTTTCCTCTCTCACCTTGAGGCGATCGATTACTACCTCGATAGTATGTTTTTTATAGCGATCTAATACTGGCGGCTCACTGAGCTCGATTACTTTGCCATTGAACCGTGCGCGCAAATACCCCTGAGCCTGTAAGTTCTGGAACAACTGTACATACTCACCTTTACGATCCTTCACCACCGGCGCCAAGACCATCAGCTTAGTCTCAGCAGGTAGCGTGAGAATATCGTCAACCATTTGGCTAATGGTTTGTGCTGCCAAGGTAATGTTATGTTTAGGACAGCGAGGTTCGCCGACACGTGCAAACAGCAAACGCAGATAATCATAAATCTCAGTGATAGTGCCGACAGTAGAGCGTGGGTTATGTGAAGTTGACTTCTGCTCGATAGAAATGGCAGGAGATAATCCTTCGATATGATCAACATCAGGTTTCTCCATCAGAGAGAGAAATTGTCGCGCATAGGCTGAGAGTGATTCCACATAGCGACGTTGGCCTTCAGCATATAGCGTATCAAACGCCAATGAAGATTTACCCGATCCGCTAAGCCCGGTGATGACAATGAGCTGATCCCGCGGCAGGATAAGGTTAACATTTTTAAGATTATGTGTTCGGGCCCCTTGGATGGTAATGTTATCCAATGCACTATCCTTTCATTGATCAAGGTGTGGTTTTAATATCACACCTTGGTGAAAACTTGCTATTATTGAACGGGTCAACGTTAATGAATACATTTTAAGATAAATCTTTTAGGGAGTCACTGATGATCGAGCTATCATCCATTGAGAAGCGTACTGCGTGGGGAACTGCGCTGGTCTTTTTATTGCGTGATTTAGGGTTAATGCTGGTTTTGCCGGTCTTTATTGTCTATGCACGTGAGCTGCCTCATAGTACGCCATTGTTAGTTGGTATGGCTCTGGGAGCCTATGGTTTATCGGCTGCTATTTTGCAAGTACCGTTATGCCGGCTGTCTCATTTAGTGGGGCGCAAACTTATCGTGATATCGGGGTTGATCGTTTTTGCTCTAGGTAGTTATATCGCTTCACAAATGTATAGTATTGAGTGGCTGATAGTAGGGCGATTATTACAAGGCATTGGTGCTATTGGCATTGTGTTGTTGGCAATGTCTGCCGATTTGTCGCGTGATGTGGCGCGCCTTAAGATTACCTCTATCATTGGTACGGCGATTGGTTTCTCGATCTTGCTTGCCATAGTGCTGGGTGCCGGGCTGGCTAATGTTTTAGGATTGGCTGGCCTGTTTATACTGGCAACGATTTTTGCAGTGATAGCCGTTGGCATCACGTGGTTTGTTATTCCTGGAGTAAAGCGCAGAAGGCATCACCGTGATTTGGAAATGCGCTATGGTGATGTGCGGTCGGTTTTGTTTCATCCGGTATTGATACGTCTGAATTTTGGCGCTTTTGTGCTGAATTTTACTTTAGTAGCAACGTTTGTGATTGCACCGTTATTTATTGTTGATCACTTACATATTGCTCGTAATCATGCCTGGACAATATACGTTCCGACATTAATTGTGGCGTTTATAATGCTATTTCCTGCAGCACTATTAGCAGAGCGCTATCGCCAGCTTAAACGTATGGTGACACTGGCTATCATGTTGATGATTGTGGCTGAACTGTTGTGGTTTCTGGCTCCCAGTACTTATTCAACAATTTTAGTTGGCCTAATCCTGTTTTTTACTGGCTTTGTAGTATTGCAAGCTTTATTACCCGCCTGGCTGTCAAAAGTGGTGCCATTGGATAAGAAAGGCACTGCAGTAAGCCTGTATACCATGAGCCAGTTTTTAGGCGCTTTCATTGGCGGTATCGCTGGCGGTGCACTGATTCCAGGTGGTGGATTACAGATCTACCTGGTTTGTCTGGGCTTATTGGTGTTATGGTTGTTGTTAGCCGGTAACACTTTCCCACCGCTACATGTGACCACACGCGTTTATCAGTTAGATAAATTGAAAGACAACCAGCACGCTGAGGCGGTCAGAAAACAATACTTGGGTGTCGTTGGTGTGGTTGATGCAGCAGTGATTTTTGAGGATAGAATGGCGTATGTTCGTGTCGATGCTGAAATTTTTGAAACGCGCGAATCACTCGGCGATGCTTTATCAGGTTTAAGTGCGCAAGTCTGAACTCGACTGCAGATAGAGTATACGCATTTTCCCTGCGTTAGCAGAGCAGTTATACTATAGCGATATTATTTTTTAGGAGTAAAATCATGGCCAAGGGCACCTTGAATAAAGTGATTCTCATCGGGCGCTTAGGAGCCGACCCTGAAGTGCGTTACATGCCAAGTGGCAGTGCGGTAGCTAACTTAAGACTGGCGACTAATGACGGCTATAAAGACCGTCAATCAGGTCAATTTGTTGAAAATACTGAATGGCATCGCGTGGTGCTATTTGGCCGCTTGGCCGAGATTGCCGGACAGTATCTGAAAAAAGGTCGTTTAGTTTATGTTGAAGGGCGTATCCGTACCAGCAAATGGCAGGACCAACAAGGCCAGGACCGCTATACCACCGAGATTGTTGCCAATGAAATGCAATTACTCGGCGGTCAGGGTGGTGGCGATACTCCGCAAGCTGCGCCATTTGAAGCGCAGCAAAGCCGCCAACCTGAGATGGCTACTGAAATGGCCGGCGCTGCATCTGACAAACCAAGTGCCCCAGCACCTAATCTGCAGGATTTTGATAAATTCGAGGATGATGATATTCCATTTTAATATGCATAATTGATATTGAGAGTATTACATGCCGACGTGTCTTATTATTGGTGCTAACCGTGGTATTGGGTTGGCACTGGTCAAAACGTACCATTTACATGGCTATCGTGTTCTGGCAACCTCACGCACGCCTTCTGATGTACTTGAGAGCTTAGCTGAGCGCACCTTCACAGGCATTGATGTTAATAATAATGATACATTAAGCTCATTAGCTCAGCAGCTTCATAATGAAAGCATTGATGTGTTGATCTGCAATGCGGGTATTTGGGATGATGAGTCTATCGAGTCCTTTAACGATGCCAAGATCATGCACGTGATTGAAACCAATGCACTGGGTCCTTTGCGGGTGGTCAAGTATTTGCTGCCACGGCTTAAAACCGGCAGTAAAATTGCTTTCATTACCAGCCGCATGGGTTCGATTACTGATAATGAATCTGGTGGGCGCTATAGTTATCGTATGTCTAAAGCCGCTCTGAATGCTGCAGGTAAAAGTCTTTCTATTGATTTAAAAGATCGTGGTGTTGCTGTGATTATGATTCATCCTGGCTGGGTGAAAACGGATATGAGCGGGCAAAATGCCACGATTAAACCAGAAGCTGCAGCACGTGGTATCATCGACCGTATCAATGAGCTCACCCTGGCACACTCAGGTTCTTTCGTACATCAGGAAGGTGAGTCATTGCCTTGGTAGCGCATAAGCACAGCAAATGGATGATTGTTTACTTGGGGGCACTGATTGCCTTTGGTCCGGTTTCCATTGATTTGTACTTGGCCGCACTGCCGACTATTAAGCATTATTTTTCAGCCAGCACCTCAGATACCCAGCTCACCTTATCATTGTTCTTCTTAGGTTTTGCGCTAGCACAGTTGTTCTGGGGGCCATTGTCAGATCGTTTAGGGCGTAAGCCCACGATTTTCATTGGACTGGGTGTGTATTTACTTGGCACAGTTGCCTGCTATTGGGCGCCTGATATTAACACATTGATTATTGGGCGTTTGCTTCAAGGTATAGGCGGGACCTGCGGCGTTGTTATGGCCATAGCAATGGTTAAAGACCTTTATGCGGACGATCATGAATCAACTAAAGTCTTTACTCTGGTGTTTAGTGTGATGGCAGTTGCGCCAGTGATTGCCCCTGTGATTGGCTCACATTTGTTGGCGTGGTTTGGCTGGCGCTCATGTTTTGCCTTTTTGCTAATCTATGCTGTGATCTTGATAATCTGTACGGTTGCTTTGCCTGAGCCTTATCCTGTTACCAAGCGCCGACCGTTGCCTGTTAAACGCATTGTTGCTGAGTACGCTCTGCAATTGGTCTATCGGCCATTTTTGCTGATTGTACTGTCAGCAGCATGTGCTTTTTCGATTATGTTTGCTTTTATTGCCTCATCACCTTACATGTATATTGATATGGTGGGGCTATCTGCACAATGGTATGGCTATTGTTTTGGTATTGCAGCGGCATTTATCATCGTCGGCAACCTCACATTGAATCGGCTTAGATTGAAAATGACCGATATGCGTGTTATTGCATTTGGTATGGGCATTATGCTTGGTGGCGGGATGTTGTTGGTCATATTGCAAATGACTGTGCCGCATCATGTCTTGAGCGTATTATTGCCAGGGGTACTGATAATGTTTGGTACGGGTATACTGCTGCCACAATTACTAGCAATTAGTATGGGTCATACACGCCATTTTAATGGCATTGCATCGGCATTAATCGGCACTATTCGTTTTAGTGCAGGCGGTGTGGTGACCTTTTTTGCTGCCCATTGGG
>JANQIS010000160.1 GCA_028282045.1 Gammaproteobacteria bacterium | reverse complement strand
AAAGCGCTCTGGCTATGCGCCGATCACCAGTAAGTATTGGTTAAGTGGTATGAGCGTTAGTAAACTGTGTGCTGCTGCTATTACTGCCAGCGATAACATGGCGATGAATCTGCTGATGAAGCAATTAGGCGGTCCGACAGCTATCACTGCTTTTGCGCGCAGTATGGGTAACCATACATTCCGCCTGGACCGTTGGGAGCCAAAGCTTAATAGTGCCATTCCTGGTGATCCGCGCGATACTGCAACGCCAGAATCAATGGCACAAACACTAAGACAACTGTTATTTGGGGACGTCCTGGCGGCCAAGCAGCGTACATTGTTCAAGACATGGTTGATTGATAATACCACGGGCAAAGAACGTATTCGTGCTGGTGTGCCTGAAGACTGGTTAGTGGGTGATAAGACCGGTAGCGGTGACTATGGCACGACCAATGATGTTGCCGTACTTTGGCCAAAACACTGTAGGCCGATTGTACTAACAGTATACTTTACCCAGAAACACAAGGATGCCGCACCGTGCAGTGATGTGATTGCTGCTGCTACGCGTATTGTTATTAAGACTTTAGCCTTGCGTGATCAATGTGTGGCTAGCAGGCTGTGAATGCGAGTACACCACATCGCCTGACGCAAGCATTTGAGCACCATCTACCATTTTAGCCAGCCCAATGGTTAACCTATGCTCTCAATTTATTACCATGTTTAACAGGCATGAATAAGACAAGGATGGTGACAATTAAGATTGACGCGATAAGTTTGTCCGCTTGGCTATATAAGGCGAATAGGAGTGGGGACTTAATATGAGATTGTTGTGCCACGAGAAAATTCATAATAGTGATTCTTATCAGCTCTCCATGTAATTCCATATAAAAGAAAGTAAGGACTATTATTTTGATGATTTTATTGCACTGAAATAGTCCGCCAACGAAGTAATAAGCAATAGCGGCAACGACAACTTGTTCAAATGCGGTGATATATGCCATTAAGATCACTAAAGATGAATATTGCTCCGGTGTGATAATGGTATGCCCTTTTAAAAGAAGCGCTTGTTTTTTTCCAAAAAAACCTTGGAGGTAAATGTGCGCAGATAAACCAACTATAGATGCTATTAAAGCATTCAGGCCAATTTTCAAAGTGAGTGATTTGCACATAGTATTAAGTAAACCTAAATGAGTTTATGTTGCTTTCCATTCTACAATGTTAATGGCCTGCAAGACCACTTCTTGCATACCGCATAATATCGCTCAGGCTGATCTAAAAACGGCAAATGTCCACAATCCGGGATTTGATGATATTGACTATTTTTAATCACTTGTGCTGTTTGAGATACGATTTGGGGTGAGTTAATCCAATCATTTTCACCGACAATGATTAATGTAGGGCACTGTATTCTTTTAAGCTCTGCGGTAAAGTCAAAATCTCTTAAAAATCCACCCGGCCCAAAACCGCCAGTCAGTATACGGGCCGGCAAATCATTATCGATTACTGGCGGTTTTGTATCTGGGTGTTTTGGCGTATAAAGCGGCCACATCACGCGATAATATTCTGTCATCGCCTTTGCAGTGTTGATTTGACCATCGAGTAATTGCTCAAACATGGCAATTTGTGCTTTGGTTGCGATTTCATGGAGATTGGCTAATGCATCTTGCAAAAAGCTAGCACTGGATGTGCCGTTAACAAGGATTAATTCAGATAGGGTAGTACCATACTTAATGGCATAACCCTGTGCCACCACGCTGCCATAGGAACCGCCCATAACAACCCAGTTCTCTATGCCCAAATGTTGGCGTATTGCTTCGACATCATCGATATAAACATCCATGTGGTATTCTGCTATATCGCAAGGCTCACTATTACCGCAGCCACGCGGGTCCATCAGAATGACGTTGTACCATTGTTGAAAATGCGATAGCTGTCCGTTCTTAAAAATCCTCATATCACCACCAGGACCACCGGGTAAAAAAATCAATGCTTGTGAGTTATCATGATCTACACCGGGGTGATATTCCACATATAGTGAACGACGAGGGATCTCGCCTCGCTGCTTTAGGGTAATTTTTTTATTATGAGCTGGTTTATACATGAGCTTTAGCCTTTTCTAGAGGGTGTCGTCAAATTAATTTCATCCATGGATTAAGCTATTAGAACGTATATAATTCGTGGTGTTGAGAGCGATTTATGTTAATGGAGTAACT
>JANQIS010000157.1 GCA_028282045.1 Gammaproteobacteria bacterium | reverse complement strand
CAGCATCGGGGCCGTGCCAGTTGCACTGTCCCGCGATGTCTGCTCAAGCCTTGCGTCTAGCCACAAGGAAAATCTCTTTGAAAAATACTTTTAAATTTATATTAATTTCTCACGTGTCGGGCTGCTTTGTTGCCGGCTTTTATAGTGCCAAGGAGGATGATGGTACGGCGTATTTATGTCAAATATTTACGCCAATAAATCATACATAAAAATTTTATTTAAATACACATATATTACTACATAAAATAATGTAGAATTCACGCTGTGAGTAAGAAGCTGACAATCAAAGGAGCTGAAAGATGAACGTAGACAAGCCTTATGGACGTTTTATGATGTGTGGCACTGGCTATGGTGATGTTAATGAGCAAGAATATGCTGAATTGGAAGCATTAGTTGCTGATAGTGGTGAAGAGTAATCAACCGGACCATTATTCTAATATACAGATATCATTTGAGCGAAGTGCTGAGCAATCAGCACTTTTGCTTTTTCAAGAGATTTTCTCAGACTTACAGCTCGCCTATGAGCATAATGTCACATTCACGTTGCCAATTAATTCATGGCAGACAATTGAAACAGTAGAGTGCTGGTTGGTGCGCAATGGACACCAACAGTTTTTTGCGGGTGCAACTCACCAGGTGCCTAATGCGCTCGTAGCAGCATTAGCCGAGCTATTGGAATATTACTTTATTTCTGAGTATGCAATAGCTGCGTCTGCGCTGCCCTTAGGTGAATGGGAAGCATTAAATACATTCCAGTCAATAGGGTGGTTGGGTAGGCCTGCTGAGCAAGATTTGCAGCAAACTGCTCATCTGCAAACTTACATCAATCTGGATGGTACACAGTCTCTGAGTTACCCTTTTGAGTTACGTGCTGATAAGCTCACTGGTATACCTGCTATCGACCATTACGCGCATTTCACTGGTCTGGGATTTGGGCAGAATAAACCAGAGGCAATTTTACATGCTATCCATGAGTGGACAGAGCGTGATGCCTATAGCTCGTTTTTAATCAATACCTTTTTGAATAAGCAACCTTATCACGTTGTAGATTACTCAAGCCTGCCGGATGAGCTTTATTCAATGCTAGTGGCGATCAACACGGCTGTTGATGATGAACTATTGTTGATTAACATAACGAATGATATTGGCATTGCGGCTTTTCTGGTAATGAGTCAGCGTCAGGATTTTATTATCCAAGCTTTGGGCTTAGGGGCGTCGCTTAATGCTGAGTGTGCGCTAAAACACGCCATTGAAGAATGTTTGCAGCATATCACCAGGCGTACTGAAAATACGGCACAGTTTTGGTGTGATGCCCAAGCATATTATCAAGACAAGCCCTTAGCGATAACGTTAATGAAATGCGCGCTTGAGGATAAGCCGTATTCAACGCAGTCGTTTAAGACTATTCAAAGTGTTAGGGCATTGTCTTTATCTGAACAAGTGGATTTATGCCAAGTACGTTACCAAGCTCGAGGGTTTGAAATTTATCAACATGATCTCTATCAACACGCTAATGGCGCTTGCTTAAGTAGTGTCATTATTCCGGGGCTACAAAATTTTTTCCTCATCAAGCAAGCTAAGTTTATGCCGCTAACGCCTAGAAGTAAGACGCTCTTGGCCTCGCGGCCCAGGTAATACACGCTTGCCGGTGCAAACCAAGTAAAAAGACTCTATGCCGGGGACGAGTAATCTGACACAAGTAACACCCAGGTCGTTTTCATACATTTTCATAAAATAAGCATCAAAGCCAGCATGATTCAAATAGTCAGCAATTTGCGTAAGTTGTTGATCCAGTGAAGATGCTATAGTGATATCAGGCAGACTATCAAATGTCACAGTGACTGCTGATTTGGCAGTAATGGCAGCACGTAAATCGCCAATGGCTGCGCGTTGTAGCAGGGGCCACGGGGCTAAACTCTCAATCGTTTTTTGCTCATCTTGTTCTAACTTTTCATTGCGGATTTGGATAGGTTGTAAGACTTCTAATGCAGCCCTTTCAACGGCGTATTCGCGATTGAGCGAAGTGCCGTACCCTTTGGGCATCAAGGTTGCAACAAAATCGATCGTGGCAACACAGGCAGAAGGAATTTGAATATTGGAAGTGATATCAAACACATAGACTGTAGAGCCTGACTCAGTGGCAACACGATTAAGTAAAGTTTGTAATGACACTGGCATCGATTCTGGATCAATAATGCGTACATAAGGTGCTTTGCGGACAAAGGCATCGATATAAAATAAGCTCGTTGCATCACGTTCAATGACTTCATTTAAGCCATGGATTAGAGCTTCTGCCAGATTTGTTCCTGATGCAGTACCTGTATCAGCAGCCTTCCAGGCCATGGCGTTGATATCGAGTTGGTCGCCGGGTAGCACCATGTGGTGATAGCGTGGCTCCTGTAAAAATACCGGGTAGAGCAGTTGGCGATTAGGGTTGGTGATGTGTTGGTAGGGTGCCCAATAAGTTTTTTGCAGGCAATAAGGTTGTCGATAAATGTTGCGCGGTAATATATCTTTTTCGATGTAGTAATCGTGTTGATCTAATTCTGAAACGCTTAAGTAGACTAGTTTTTTTTTGGTTATATAATTTTTTAACGGAACGAAAACCAACGCAATGTTCAAAAGCTTCAAAAGCTGCACTAACCTGGGATTGCAAGCCTAATCCTTTGCCACAGCCAGTAAAAGTAGTATTGATAGCTTTGTCCTCTAAGATACATTGGTAGGTTTTAAGATCTTGACCGTGTGATACAAAGTTTGGCTTAAGCTGTTCTTGCTCAAACGTTTTGCAAATACGTTCAAAAGCAGCTTGCGTGGTGATATGACGTTCGCAGTTAATCATAAATTACCTCAGTAATGAATACATTGATCTTCTCGATATAAATCAAGTGTAGCGCAGTGAATGCCACCACCAAAAGGATAGTGATGTTTAAATGGGATAGGGATGGGCTCAAAACCCCAGTCGGCTAGAAAGTCTATTAAGTAACATTCACTTTCTTCTACAATCACACGTTTTTCATCTACGCTAAGTAAGTTGACATAAAGGTTAGGGCTGGTTGTGGTGAACTTTTTCTCAGGGTCATTATGAGCTGGGGGGATATCTCTGACATCCCAGTTTTTTAATGCCTCAGGAACTACAGGGCACCAGGCTTTATTGAGTAAGGCTTTACCTGGCGCCAGTAGAATGAGTGTTGTATCAATGTGTAATGGCTTGGTGTCTTGAGTTGCTAGAGGGTGTCGTCAAATTAATTTCATCCATGGATTAAGCTATTAGAACGTATATAATTCGTGGTGTTGAGAGCGATTTATGTTAATGGAGTAACT
>JANQIS010000156.1 GCA_028282045.1 Gammaproteobacteria bacterium | reverse complement strand
CACCAATACGCCACCCCGTCATGGCGTATGCCTTGGACACGCCATTAACCACGATGGTACGCGACATTAATTCAGGACAGGCATTAACGATATTGCAATAGTCTTCACCCGTCCAACGAATATGCTCATAAATGTCGTCGGTCATGATCATAACCTGTGGGTGTTGCAACAGTATCTCACCGAGCATGGCCAGTTCTTCGCGGCTATACACCATACCGGTTGGATTACTGGGGCTATTGAGCACCAAGCATTTGGTCTTAGGTGTGATGCCCTGTGCCAATTGATCTGGCGTCATTTTCAAATGGTTTTCCAATGTGGTACTCACTACCACAGGCTTGGCACCACACAACAGCGCCATATCCGGATAAGACACCCAGGCCGGTGCCGGTACGATCACTTCATCGCCGGGATTGAGAATAGCACCGAATAAATTACTAATCGAATGTTTCGCCCCACTGGATATCAAAATCTCTTCCGGCGTATAACTCAAGCCATTATCGCGCTGAAATTTTTTGATCGCTGCTTGTTTCAATTCTGGCGTGCCATCGACCTGAGTGTATTTGGTTTTACCCGCTTCAATTGCGGCAATACCGGCAGCCTTGATCGCCTCTGGCGTATCAAAGTCCGGCTCGCCGGCTGCCAGGCTGATCACATCAATGCCTTGTTGTTTAAGCGCCATTGCTTTATTGGACATGGCAATAGTGGCAGAAGGTTTAATCGATTGGATGCGATCGGATAAGATCATGACAAAACTCCTAACTGACTGTTGGGGTTGAATGATGTGTGCCAGGTTGCGAGGTGGTAAGGTGTTTAACACTAAAAAACACCAAGCCAATAAGCATCACAAAGAAATAACGTTTGTCGGTATAGAGCATTGCCCCGGTAAAACTGGCCACAACAAACACCAGCACTATCGCCTGGCCAATATAACCATGAAGTTTGGGCAAGTTGCGGCTCTGCATCCAACATTCGATCAACAGACCAACCAATAACCCAATACCAACCAGACCCAACTGCACCAGCGTGACCATAAACCCATTGTGTGGGTTGGTGATATGCTCAATAAAGCTATTAGGCCCAACGATAGGGCCAGTATCAATTGGCACCAAATGATAGTGTGGGTTACTGGTGATGTAGTGGTTGTACACCGTGCCATAACTACCGGTTCCAAAGCCAAACAACGGGCTATGCTGCCAGATAATCAATCCACTGCGGATCATATTAATGCGCTCACCGCTGGAAGAGCCTTCATTGCCATGCTGCATCAAATGCATGGACCAGATTAAGTGGTTAACACCAACATGAAATTCCTGCGAAAAACTATAGGCCAACGCCACACCAACCAGGATCAGTACCACCCCGGCAACCATCACCTTCAGGCTACGTCGCTGTAATAAAAACAACAACATTGCCACCACAAAACACACATAGCCGGTACGGGTCGATAACGCTGCCAGCAGTGCATAGGCAATGATGACAAAACTAACAGCATAGAACCAACGCAAGCGCTGATTGATAAACGCCTGATGAATACAAATGAACGCGGCGATGCTCACCGCGGGCCCAAAACGGATCTTACCGTCAATAGCGATCAGATGATGCAAGTTTGTAGCAAAAAAGGTATCGCTCATACCCACCAAGCACACCACCAACACGCCGATAGTAAAACACAGCAGTGCTGCCTCAAACCAACACCGCTCACTAAAATAATGGACAAATACCGGCAATAACACCACAGGGTAAGCTAGCCATAAATACTTATGCGCCAAATTAAGTCCATCATGAATTGGTGCCGCACTATACAACGCCCCGACGTAAAACATTGCCGCCAACAATAACATCAGCTTGGCAACACGACTGTGCCAAATCAATTGTAGATTGTGTTTCCAATCCCCGGCTAGCAACACCAAGATCATCCCCCCGACAACGGCAGTATTAATAAACCCACGTGGCAACAGGATGGTGAGAAACCCAAATAGAATAAACACCGCTGCGAGCTTTCGTAGTGGCTGCGTTAAACGGTTTTCACGCGTTAAAGACCAAAGTGGTAATGTGGCTTGCATACAAGTTATGTCCGCGAAAAAGATATCAGCATCATATCAGAAATCATCAATAGCGCACGAACGGGTACGGCCCCAAGCAAAAAAATACGACAACGCAGTATCAGACAAAAAGACGCAGAAATTTAGTGGCGAGCAACTAAATAAACACCTACTATAATCACCCCAATCCCCAACAACTTAGTCAGGCTTAGGTCTTCACCAAATAGGTAGTATGCGGCAACGGCGTTGACGATATAACCGATACTGAGCATTGGGTAGGCGTAGCTGACATCGACGCGCGATAGCACTAGCAACCAGACAATGACACTGATTACGTAGCTGGCTAATCCGAGCACGATGAAGGGGTTCATAGCCACTTTCATGCCTATGGGTAGAATGTTATGCAGGCTAAAGGCAAAGTGACCAATACGGTCCATACCGGCTTTAAGGAGCAATTGTGCACCGGCGTTGAGTAACACACCAAGTAAAATCAAGGCAAAGATTTGCATAAAATATTCCTTCTTTTTCAAAGCTTCATTAAAGGGGTCTTATGGCACAGGTATCGGACGGGTTTAGTGATAGGGGTGACTGGACGATTGGTGATTAAGCTGACCCGATCATTATGCATAATGCGATAAGCAAAACGATGGGCTGCAACGAAATCATTGTGATAGGCTTCATTGCTCAGCACCAAGAAAATAATATGCGGCTGCTGCCAAAGCTGTAATAGCTGTGCCTTGCTAATCATCCATTGATGACTACTTGGTTGATGTTCAATGCCAACGCTCAGCTCACCTTGCCAGTCGGCGACTACAATGCGCCGTTTTACATAGAACGGTAGGTCTTGGTAATAGTTGCTTAAAGTCGCGACGGTTGCTTTGGGGTAATGCACAAGATAGTGATTAATGGTGGTGGCAATGGCAGCGACACTGCGATTATTCATCATTGGCATCGCCATCCAAATGAGATTACCGGCAACCGTAAAGCTCAGCACCATCCATAATAAAATGGTTTTTATTTGTTGGTAGCGCAGCGCGATAACTGTGCCGATCACTACCACGATCATCCATAGGCTCAATGCGCCAAGATACCACACCAACGCAGGGTGGCCTGTCATGTTAGGCAGTTGTGGCACTACCACACCGGCAATGACCATCAACAGACATACCAAGACAAATACCCAAACGCTGGCACAAAAACGCGGCTGGCACAATTGATCCCAGCATTGATCCAGCCAGCGCGCCATTAGCAGGCACAGCGGTGCCACCACCGGCAGCAGATAGGTGATCAATTTGGACTGTGAGGGTGCAAAAAATAAGAAGATCAGTCCACCCCATAGCAGTAAAAAGCCTTCATAATGGCGTTGATGGCGCCGGGCCCAGCCTACGGTGAGCACCTGCTTAATGCTTTGTGGCAGGAATACTAACCAGGGCAATAACCCGGCAAGCAACACCCCCACGTAAGCAAAGAAATTCATATGACGCGAGGCGATGGGTGTGGCATAGCGAGCGAACTGTTGTACCCAAAAATATTGATGCACAAAGAATGAATGTTGATGCTGCACGGCCAGCACCCAGGGAACATTCACTAACAGCACGATCATAACACCGGTGATAATGCGCATGCGTTTGAGATAAGCCCAATAATGATAAATAAGAATCCACACCCCGATAATCATAATGGGAAAGACAATGCCAATCAGCCCTTTAGTCATCATGGCACAACCGGCAGCAAAGTAAGCCAGCCACAACCATAGCGTGCGCGATAGCCCCCTATTACGATTGTGGCTGACCAAAAAACTACCCAGGCTCACGGTTAAAAAGAAGCTCACACCAACATCGAGTGTCAACAATCGGCCCAGGCCCAGATACAGCAGCGCCGATCCGGTCATAATGGCGGCAAGAAAACCAGTGCGACTATTAAAGACACTGCGACCAACCACGTAAATAAATAAGCAACCTAACGTGGACAAAATCGGATTGATCAAACGCACCGCCCAGATACTGTCACCAAACAGTTTCATCACCAGGGCAGTGAGCCAATAAATCAGTGGCGGTTTTTCAAAATAAATCACGCCATTCAGATGCGGCACAAGCCAATGGCCGCTGAGCAGCATCTCGCGGGGGATTTCCGCATAGCGGCCTTCGTCGGGTGGAAACAAAGTCGGAAAACCCAAGGTGATCATATAGGCCAACACCATAAACAGGATAATCAAACCGCAATCACGCCAGGCGCGGTGTTGCGGTGCCTTTAATGTTGTCATGCAATCCCCTTATTGCGTGAAAAACTCATGAGCTAAAGCAATAGTACGATCGATATCTTCATCGCTATGGGCACTTGAGATAAAACCGGCTTCATACATTGACGGTGCCGGATAGACACCATGCTCAAGCATAAAGTGAAAGAAGGCTTTAAAACGTGTTTCATTACCTTGTTTAACCTGATCAAATGAGGTGATAGGACCTTGATTAAAGTAATAGCCGAACATCCCCCCTTCACTGTCTGTCCAAAACGGCTCACCGGCATCATCAGCCACCTGCTGTAACCCCGTAACCAGTCGACGGGTTTTACGCGTCAGTTCTGTAAAGAAGTCAGGTTGCTCGACCAAAGATAACGTAGTCAAACCTGCCACCATAGCCATCGGATTACCGGATAAGGTACCGGCTTGATACACCGGACCTTCCGGCGCAAGGTGAGCCATCGTTTTGGCATCACCGCACAAGGCACCAACAGGCATACCACCACCGATCACTTTGCCCAGGCAGGTAATATCAGCTTTAACACCATACAGTGACTGTGCTCCAGCCAAAGCAACACGAAAACCACTCATCACCTCATCGATAATCAACAATGCACCGTGCTTATCGCACATGGCACGCAGGCCATGCATAAATTCATCACTGGCTCGGACAAAATTCATATTGCCGGCGATAGGTTCCAAAATCACACACGCAACCTCGCCAGGGTAAGCGGCAAATTGTTGTGCGACTGAACTTAGATCATTGTAATCCGCCGTGAGCGTATGCTTGGTCGTGTCCTCAGGCACACCTGGTGAACCCGGGATACCCAGTGTCAGTACACCAGAGCCGGCTTTCACTAACAGGCAATCAGCATGGCCATGATAACAGCCTTGGAATTTGATGATTTTATCCCGCCCGGTAATACCACGCGCCAATCGAATCGCCGTCATGGTAGCCTCGGTGCCGGAGTTAACAAAGCGCACTTTCTCGATATTAGGCATTAACTGTGTCACTTTGCGTGCCAACTGTGTTTCTAAGGGAGAGCTGGCACCGAAACTGATTGCCTTAGCTGCCTGGTCTTGCAAAGCTTTAACCACGTCAGGATGGCAATGTCCGACAATCATCGGACCCCACGAACCGATATAATCGATATATTGTTTACCATCGACATCGTAAAGATAAGCGCCTTTGGCATGATCCATGAAGCGTGGTGTGCCACCAACACTATTAAAAGCACGAACCGGTGAGTCAACACCACCGGCAATAACTGCTAAGGCTTCATTAAAACATTGAGTTGAGTGATCCATCAGCTTAGCCTTGGTTATAAATGTGGTTGGCATTATTTTGACATCCTCCCCAGTCTAAAGGAAGAGGAGGAGGTCAAGTAGTCGATGGTAGCAGCAATTAAATTAAACCAAAATATGGTTATTAACCTATTTGTTGATTAGTAACTATCTTGTTGCTATACTAGGTTCATATGAAAACTTGTGGCATTACCTATGGACTGGCAAGCACTTGGTTTTACAGATGACCCCCTTAAAACTGCCCCAATAACCAAGACAACGCTTTCTTTATTTACAGGGCATGATAAAGAAATACACATCTGCCAGAGAGTACTTACCGGTAGCAATATCAGAGTTGTGATTGAAGGAGCCAGGGGTGTTGGCACAACCTCATTTGCCAATTTTTTACGTTTTAGTGCCGAAAACAAAAAACTGTACCTTACTCCAAGAGCGGAAATTAAAGTAGAGCCCGGTTGGCGCTCTGAAACCCTGCTAGCGGCGATTATCAGTAATCTTGTCAGAGAGTTAGAGCTTCGCTCTGAGTTTGAGCCCTATTTATCAGATGAGAGGTTTCAGTCTGCAAAGTCTCTATCTTCACGTATTGCTGAAACTTATCGATCATTTGGTTTAGATGCTTTTGGTTTTGGTGGTAGTTACGGAAAACAGGCAGGAGCTGTATCACAGCCGGTTATTGTGGCTTCTACTACGCTAGAGGGTGTCGTCAAATTAATTTCATCCATGGATTAAGCTATTAGAACGTATATAATTCGTGGTGTTGAGAGCGATTTATGTTAATGGAGTAACT
>JANQIS010000155.1 GCA_028282045.1 Gammaproteobacteria bacterium | reverse complement strand
AGTTACTCCATTAACATAAATCGCTCTCAACACCACGAATTATATACGTTCTAATAGCTTAATCCATGGATGAAATTAATTTGACGACACCCTCTAGGGCAGATTTAAGGAGTCGTCAGGAAAAGACTATTAACGACATCCTTGACTCTACAGGAGAAGATCGTAACCTTTCTTTAGAAAAGCTGCAGGGCTTAACTAATACAGCAGTAACAGTCGTTGGAACCACCCTTGACGATGAAGGTGAGTGGGAGACTTTTTCTCTTGATGACTATCACATGCTGATAAGTGACGCCAAAGAAGTAGAAGAGGCAGCACCAAAGCGATCTCCGCTAAAATTAGTTCTCTGGGATTTTGATGGTCCAATCAATTTATTAATACGAGACCAGCAAGCCTATAACCATCCCGATGCCCGTCCGGAAATATCCATACCGTCTTATGAGCACTTACGATGCACTATGGCGATCCTTCACGCTGGGCGTGTTTACTCGGTAATAGGCTCACAAAGGGTAATCTGCACATCGGCTGATGCTATCGGTTATAGAGATGATATGTTATAGAGATGATATGTTTGAGTCTTTGGACAAATGCTTGGGTGAAAGCAGGCCTTTTCTGACCGAAGATACAGCATTAAAAATGGCAGATTTTGCGGCTCAAGCTAACGATGGGATCAATCTTGAGGAGATAACTAACTCAGATAAGACGCCACTTATCCGCGCAGCCAGGCAGGTAGTGCCAGGGGCTCAGGCGCTTCGAAATCAGGATTTTATATTGATAGATGACAATAGAAAATACGCTGGATCTTGCCAGGAGGAAGGTTTTACTTTCATTTACGCGGATTCGAAAAAAAGCCCAGAGCGTGCGACCAAACGCAATATCGATCATCTGGGTGAGGTATTGGTAGAGGCGTTACCCGCTTCTCGTATTCAACCAGATATTGATCGGTATGCAAAAGATGAGACGGTGCGGTTTGATTTAAAAGCAGCGGTTTGTAAGGCTTATGTAGCCAAAAACAGACAAAACCTTGAGATAATCTACCGTGCAATCAAGGCTGGTGTTACTTACCGTTGGGGTTTGAACAACCCTTTTTCTCCACACATCTCTGACGAAAAGATAGTAGCAAAAATATTATCTCAGCCAGACAGCCTTGCCGCCAGGATATACCGTATATCAATGCAACATGGCGATGCTGGACACGACAGCTCAAATTACGGGTTAATTGGGGTCTGTGCACAAGAAGCTGCTTACCTTTCTTTAATTTCTCAACACAGAGTGCCCTCGGGTGCCACCCCTACACAAATAACTCAATGTATCATACAGAACACCGGTCGTAGAACTGCAAAAGTTGCCAAAGCGTTGCCTGAGCCAGTGGAACATCACAGCACGGCTACCCCTTTCTTGGGTGCCGGACTCGCTGCTGCTAATGGGCAATGCATGAATGCAATGGCTTTGTGCACGGTTGAGACAGCTAATGGCTGCTGAATCTTGCAATTGACATTCCTCGCTATCACGATACCCTCTATGCATTGGTGTGTCTGAACTTTATACCATGAAACTCAGTTTTGAATTCTTCCCGTCCAAAACCGATGTTGGCCTTGAGCATTTGCACGTAACGTTACAATCTTTATTGGCATACAAACCGGAATATTGTTCGGTTACTTTCGGTGCCGGTGGCAGTACGCAAGATGCGACTATGAATACCGTTACAGCCTTGATGCAGCAGTTTGCCCACATCGCGCCACATATTTCTTGTGTCGGCATGTGTAAACAACGCATTGATAATTTACTGCAGCAGTATCAGGCAATGGGTGTTAAGCGCTTAGTGGTGTTGCGAGGTGATCAGCCTTCAGGCTCAGGTAGTGCTTTTGGCGATTTCCATTATGCGGCTGATTTGGTGGCGTACATTCGTGAGTTGACCGGCGAATACTTCCACATCAGTGTTGGGGTGTATCCTGAAAAACACCCGCAAGCGCAAACCATGCAAGACGATCTGGCACACTTCAAATCCAAAGTCCAGGCCGGTGCTGATGCTGCAATCACACAGTATTTCTACAATGCAGAAGCTTACTATAACCTGCGCAATGATTGTGAGCGTTTAGGTATTGATATCCCTTTAATACCTGGCATTATGCCGGTAATACAGTTCTCACAATTAGCCCGTTTTTCTGATATGTGTGGTGCGCAGATCCCGCGCTATATGCGCCAGCGCTTAACCGGGCTAAGTGATGATACTGACGCGGTGCAGGCTTATGGGTTAGAAATTGTCACCCGCTTGTGCCAACGTCTGATAGAGTTCGGTGCACCGGGCTTGCATTTTTACACGCTCAATAAGCCGACTATCACCAGTAAAGTGATTGAAACATTAATCAGTTGACCCTCATACTCTTTGCTCTTTGAACTCATACGTCTGAATTAAGATACAAGTATCAGTTGATGAGATATCGAGATGTTAAACCATGGCCTTTGTTGGTGGTCTTTGTTACATTAGGCCAAACCCGATGAAAAGTTCCAAAATGAAATACCTTACTACTTTAGCTTGGATCATATTTGCCACCTTGGCACGTCTGATGCCCCACCTGGCCAATCTCTCACCTTTCAATAGTTTGATTATGGTGATTGGCAGTCAATATTCACGCCGTGCATCGATTCTGATGACGTTAGCTATTTTACTGATTTCTGATGTCTCTCTTGCCTTGCTAAAAGGCTATCCGATTTTGGGCTTTTGGACATTATTTACTTATAGTGGCTTTGCACTCATCGCCGCTTCTGCTCACTGGCTTAAGCCAGTGCGTAGCCTGCTGATGATTTGCGGTTATGGTGTGTGTATGACCACCATTTATTGGCTATGGACCAACTTTGGTACCTGGCTTGGTGGTCAGCTTTATGCGCATAGTTTGCCAGGCTTGGCTATGTGCTATGTCAATGCATTACCATTCCTGGAGCGTAGCTTACTGAGTGTGTTAATCTTCCTGCCGATTGGTATGGCTGCGTTAGAGCTAATCAAAAAACGTCAATCCCAAGCTAGTGTATGAATATTACTTCGTTATTAAAACAACGCATCTTAGTCCTCGATGGTGCTATGGGCACCGCTATCCAAGCCTATCAGCTTGATGAAGCTGACTATCGCGGTGAAATATTTGCCGATCATCATATGTCGCTTAAAGGCAACAATGATATTTTGGTACTATCCCAGCCGCAGATTATCCGAGATATTCACCGCGCTTATTTAAATGCCGGTGCCGATATCATTGAGACCAACACGTTTAATGCTAACAGCATTTCACAACTGGACTATGGCCTACAAGCGCATACCCACGAAATGAATGCCGCTGCTGCCAGACTGGCACGTGAGGTGGCTGATGACGTCACAGCACTGACACCGGATAAACCACGTTTGGTTGCCGGTGCACTCGGTCCTACCAATCGTACCGCATCAATTTCGCCGGATGTAAATAATCCGGGTCACCGTAATGTCACCTTTGATCAGTTGGTAGAGTCCTATACCCTCGCTGCTCGAGGCTTGATTGAAGGGGGGGTGGACTTATTCCTGATCGAAACCGTCTTTGATACGCTCAATTGCAAAGCAGCCATTTATACTTTAGAGACATTATTTGCCGAACTTGGTAGATGCTGGCCCATTATGATTTCCGGCACCATTACTGATGCCAGCGGTCGAACTTTATCCGGTCAGACCGTTGGTGCTTTTTGGCAGTCGGTGCGCCATGCTAAGCCGCTGACTATCGGTATTAACTGCGCACTGGGTGCAGAAGATATGCGTGCGCATATAGAAGAGCTATCTGGTCTGGCTGATACTTTCGTGTGCGCTTACCCCAATGCCGGTTTGCCAAATGAGTTTGGTGAATATGACCAAACACCAGAAACCATGGCTGAATGGATGTATGACTTTGCCTGCAGCGGTTTTGTCAATATCGTCGGTGGTTGCTGTGGTTCGACACCTGAGCATATCGCTGCCATTTATGACAGAATTAAAGACCTGCCGGCGCGCCGTTTGGCAGAACCTAAGCCTTATTGCTGCTTGAGTGGCCTGGAGACCCTGGAAATCCGTCCGGATACCAATTTCGTCAATATCGGAGAGCGCACCAATGTCGCCGGCTCGGCACGCTTTGCCCGCTTAATCCGTGAGGGTGATTATGAAACGGCACTGGATATAGCACGTCAACAAGTGGAGAACGGCGCCCAGATCATCGATATCAACATGGACGATGCGATGCTGGATGCTCAGAGCGCTATGAGGACTTTCCTCAACTTTATTGCCAGTGAGCCGGATATTAGTCGTGTGCCGATTATGATTGACTCATCCAAATGGTCAGTGATTGAGGCAGGATTACAGTGCATTCAGGGCAAAGGTGTGGTCAACTCGATCAGCATGAAAGAAGGCGTGGATGAATTTATCCATCAGGCCAGTCAGGTCCTCAAATATGGTGCTGCTGTCGTGGTGATGGCTTTTGACGAGCAAGGACAGGCAGATACGCTTGAACGTAAAGTAGCAATCTGCGAGCGTGCTTATGGCATTTTGGTGAATGAAGTGGGTTTCCCGCCTCACGATATTATCTTTGACCCGAACATCTTCGCCGTTGCAACCGGAATTGAAGAGCATAACGACTATGCCAAAGCCTTTATTGAGGCCACTAAAATCATCAAAACACGCTGCCCTGGTGCAATGATCAGCGGTGGGGTGAGTAATGTATCATTCTCGTTCCGCGGCAATAACCCAGTGCGTGAGGCGATGCACTCAGTGTTCTTGTACCATGCCATCCGTAATGGTATGGATATGGGCATCGTCAATGCTGGGCAGCTAGAGATTTATGAAGAAATTCCTAGGCAACTGCGCGATGCTGTCGAGGATGTGATTCTCAACCGTCGTGACGATGCCACTGATCGTTTACTGGAGATTGCTGAAAACTACAAAGGCACCGGTAAGAAACAGGAGAAGGATTTATCCTGGCGCCAAAAACCGGTTAAAGCGCGCCTGGCACATGCATTAATCCATGGCATTACCGAGTTTATAGAAGAAGACACTGAAGCAGTAAGACAAACTTGTCAACGCCCATTGCATGTAATCGAAGGGCCATTGATGGATGGCATGAATATCGTCGGCGACTTGTTTGGTGAGGGCAAAATGTTCCTGCCCCAGGTGGTAAAAAGCGCGCGCGTGATGAAAAAAGCCGTGGCCTATTTGATGCCGTTTATGGAAGCAGAGAAAGAAGCACAAGGGTTATCTGAGGCCTATAAGGGTAAGATTTTGTTGGCCACAGTCAAGGGCGATGTGCACGATATTGGCAAAAATATCGTCGGTATTGTGTTGCAATGCAACGGTTATCAGGTCATTGACATGGGTGTGATGGTGCCCTGCGATAAGATTATCAAAACAGCGCAACAAGAACAGGTGGATATGATTGGCTTAAGTGGCCTGATCACACCATCGCTCGATGAGATGGTCCATGTGGCCAGCGAGATGCAACGCCTTGGCTTTACCATGCCATTGTTGATCGGTGGTGCGACTACCTCACGTGTGCACACCGCAGTGAAAATTGACCCATGTTATCAAGGGGCTGTGGTGTATGTAAAAGATGCCTCACGTAGCGTACCGGTAGTGTCGAAATTGCTCAGTGAGCAAGCGCAGGCCTATATTGATGAAGTCAAAACGGACTATACGT